>JAUIBX010000245.1 GCA_030427595.1 Bacteriovoracia bacterium
CTCTGGTGGAGAAAGAAGAAGAGTGGAGATCGCAAGAACCCTCGCACTTGAGCCAAAGTTTGTTTTATTGGATGAACCATTTGCTGGTGTTGATCCTCTTGCTGTTAGTGATATCCAAACGGTTATCACAAGTTTGAAGAGAAGAAATATCGGTGTTTTGATAACAGACCACAATGTTCGCGAGACGCTAGGAATTGTTGATCGAGCATATATCATGAATAGTGGTGAACTCCTTGTGAGCGGGAAGCCTGAGGAAATTGTAAATAATGAAAGAGCACGGAAGTTCTATCTTGGTGAAGAATTTAGAATGTAGCTTTATGGTGTTTTACCTACAGTAAAACCAAAGTTAAAGGTGGCCCTTATGGCAATTAAAATTTCACAAGGTCTTAAGCAGACGCAAAGTTTGATGATGACGCCGCAATTGCAGCAAGCGATCAAACTTTTGACCTTAACTCATTTGGAAATGACGAATGTTATCGCCGAAGAGATGGTGGAAAACCCCATGCTTGAGGAGTTTGACGGCAATGCTGGTGAAGACTCCCCCGCTGATGGTGATAGTATTGCCAAAGAAGAACGCCTTGAAATGCAAAATAAGGAGGCTACGGCCGACTCTTTTAATGAAGATGGGCCAGTTAATAAAGATGAATTTGACTGGCAGTCTTATATTGAAACTTACAACAATACCTCAAGTTCTCCCCCAAATATGGCCACTCAAGATTTTGAGGACATGCCTAACTACGAAAATATTGTTTCTCAAGGTCAGACTCTCGCTGAGCACTTAGAGTGGCAATTACGCATGGAAGACTTGGGTGACGAAGAATTACAATTCGCTTTGAGTATTATTCATAACATCAACGATGATGGTTATCTTTCATTGCCTTTCACAGAAATTCTCGCGGAGAGTGAAATGGACCGTGAAGAGGCAGAAGACATTTGGCAGATGGTAAAGTCCCTCGACCCTGTTGGTTGTGGTTGCGAAACCCTAACAGACTGTCTTTTAAGTCAAGCGCGTATTGCAGAGGAGCGTAGTCCACTTCTTGAAAAAATTATTCGCGATCACCTCAAAGATCTTGAAAGCCGTGACTATGGCAAGATTGCTAAAAAATTAGGGGTTGAGCGTGCTCAAGTCGAGACCACAACTGAGCTTCTTAAGAACTTTCACCCCAAGCCAGGCCGTCTGGTTTCAAGTGGAGACACTCACTATGTTGTCCCTGATATTTATGTGGTGAAAGTGGGTGATGAGTTTGTTGTAAAAGTAAATGACGATGGTGTTCCTCGTCTTAAGATTAGTAAACTCTATCAGCAGATGCTCTCTCAAAAAGAGAATAAAGAGGCCCATGAGTACGTTCAGGAAAAAATGAAGAGTGCTCTATGGTTAATTAAGTCGATTCAAAATCGTCAAAAGACCATTTATAAAGTTGCTAAGGCCATCGTGGCCCAACAGCAGGACTTCTTTAAGAAAGGTCCACGCTTCTTAAAGCCTATGGTCCTTAAAGATATTGCTAACGAAATTGGTATGCACGAATCTACCGTATCTCGTGTAACAACCAATAAGTATATGCACACTCCAATTGGCATGTTTGAGTTAAAGTACTTCTTTAATACTGGCGTTGGTGGCAAGAATGGTGGCATCGATGTTTCAAGTGAAGTATTGAAACTGAAGATCAAAGAACTCGTTGCGAATGAGAACCCCAAGAAGCCTTTATCTGACCAAAAAATAGCGACACTTTTAAGTCGGGATGACGTCAAAGTCGCCAGAAGGACCGTCGCTAAATACAGAGAAATACTGGGAATTCAATCTTCTTCAAAAAGAAAGCTTAAGTAGAGGGGGGCAAAAGTTCGAAACAGGACTTACCCCTATTCTATTAGGATAACTGATTAAAGAGCACAACTTCAGGAGACCAATTTATGAAAGTTACTATTTCCTTCCAGCACCTTGAGCACACTCCATCACTTGACGAGAGAATCAAGGAAAAATCAGAAAAACTAAAGAAGTACATGGAGGGGAAAATCCACGCTAAGTGGAATTGTTATGTCGAAGATCATGAACACTATGCTGAGATTGATCTTGTTGGTCCCAAGTGTGAATTTCATGCTTCAGCTAAATCAGATAGTCTCTACAAATCAATTGATTTGGTTTTAAGTAAACTTGAAAAGCAAATCCAAAAGAAGAATTCTAAGCGTAAAAATAAAATGCACAGAAAAGGTGAAAAGCCTGAAATCCTAGACTATGAAAGTGCATGGATGGACTACGATGAAGATAAATTTCAAGATGTAGGATAGAGAATTTAATTTAAAATTAATAATATAGCCGCTCACTATGAGCGGCTTTTTTATGTCCAGGATGGACTGTATGTCGGCGAGAGGCAGGAGCCGGAGCCGACGATATGTCCAGGATGGACTGTATGTCGCCCCCATGGAAATGGGCGAGAGGCAGGGCGGTACGCCGCGCGAGCCGGAGCCGACGTTTTATGCCTCAGTGACAAGAGAGTCTGAACTCTTGACCTTTTCCTTACGGTCAAAAACCATCAAGAAAGCTGGTAAGAAAACCAGGTCAACTACGAGAGCACTCAGGAGAGTGACAGAGCAAAGAATGCCAAAGTTCACATTAGGAAGAAAGTCGCCAAAGACGTAAAGGCCAAAAGCGGAGCTTAAAATAAAGGTTGTGATGACCAGAGCACTTCCTGTGTAGCGGAAAATCGTAGTAATGATATCTTTCTGACTTTCTCCGGCCTCTTGATACTTAAAATAGTTGGCCAGAAAGTGAATAGTGTCATCGACGGCGATCCCCAAGCAGACGCTGGCCACAAGAGATGTTCCCAGGTTGAGATCCATATCAAAAATGGCCATGGTGGCCGCTCCAAAAGTTAGGGGCATGACATTGGGAAGGAGTGATACCAGGCCAATTTTAATGGAACGAAAGAAGACCATCAAACAAAGAGAAACAAAGATCATGGCCATGATAATGGAGCGGATGAAGGTTCCGACTACATAATCAATCATATCCTGAAAGACATTGGCCTTGCCGGCGATGGTAAGCTTGAGTCCTAACTCTTTCGCCTTCGCCTTAATCTTGTCTCGGTAAATGGCCCAGTTGGTGGTGTCGTAAACGGTCCATAGAAGAGAGATGCGAGTTGAGCTGTAATCAAGACTTATACGGTCGTTAATATCCATCCCAGGGGGAAGGGAGAGGGTGTAGAGAAAGAGGTATTGGGCCACCTGTTCTTGAGTATCAGGTATGCGGTAGTATTCTGGATTATCACTGTTGAGAACCTGATTCATCTTTTTAAGGATATCTAAAATGGAGACCGTATTGTTTACGGGCTCAAGACTTCGAAGCCAATCGTTAAAGGCTGACACCTTCTTTAAAAAAGCAGGGTCTTTCGCTTTATCTGGACCTCCCGCTTCTAGGATGAGCTCTGGTCCTGCACTACCGCCAATATATTGCTTAACAACTTCATTGGCCTTAGCAATTTTAGAGTCATCACTAAAGTAACTGTCAGGGTCAGCATTGGTAGTAATATTTCTTGCCTCGTAGATAGAGATCAACGATGCGGCAAAGAAGATAATGATGATGGGGATTTTCCACTTGGCCAGTTGTTGGTAAGCCCAAGATGGCAGAGTTCTTTGGCCTTGATTGACTTCCTTATTGGTCTTTTCTTCAAAGAAAATAGGCGGAATTTTATAATCAATCAGTTTGACGATAGGGATGAGCAGGAACATGGTGAAAAGCCATGCCAATAGGCAGCCTATACCTGCTAAAAGCCCAAGGTGCTGAATGGGTACCAGTTGGGTTGTCATGAGGCTAAAGAGACCCACACTGGTTGAAAAACTTGTGAGGAAGGTTGGAACAAAGTTTTTGTGAATTGTCTTTTCTACAGCTTCATTAACATCACTTCCTTGGCCTCGAAATTGAAAGAAGTTCACCAAGATATGAACACTATCGGCTATGCCAATGGCGACCAGAATAACAGGCAAAATGGCGAGGATGGCACTAAAGTGAATGCCTAGCCAGAACCCTAAACCCAGTGTGGCAGTCACCGTAGTGATCACCACAAAGAAGGGCAGGATCATCGCTTTAAAGCTTCTAAAGACATAGAAGAGGTAGGAGATGATCAAGAGAAAGAGAAGAGGCATAATGAGGCGCACATCACTCATCGAAACTTCTTCAAAGGCATGATTGAGACTTGCCTTGCCTGTCAGGTGAAATTCAAGAGGTGTATCTCCACTATGCTTGGTAATAAGAGCGCGGGTGTCGGCGATAATGTCGCGGTAGCGCAGCTTTTGAACATTGGAGGGAATGAGGTGTGCAAAAATCAGGGCCAGGCGTGCTTTTTCATCGACCAAGTAACCTGTAATTGAATTGTCATTTAGAGCAATTTCTTTGCGCTCTTTAAGAAAGTTGGCTTCCAGGTTATCCCCAATAAGAGGCTCAACATTGATGTCATTATCGACTGAGCTGACATGATTTGTGTTGGTGATCGACTCAACCCTTAAGACCTGAGGAATTTGCCAGGCCTCCTCTGTGAGGTCATGAATGATCTTCATGTATTCGGGGGCGAAGATATCGCCTTTTGCTCCTTCAGGGAGGTGGGCGACAATGACGAGAGTTTCATCATTTCCAAAAGTCTTTTCAAGGAAGTTGAGGGTATCAAGTTTAGGATCATCGGCCTCAAACCAGATACGAACATCGTTCTTACTGTGAAAATGAACCAGACCGCTACTTAAGACCAATAATGAAATGAGTGTCAGGGTGATAAGTCTCTTGGGGTACTTTGAAACAAATTGAAGGTATTTCTTAATAATACTTTTCGTCACGGGGTGCTCCTTGTCCAAGGGCGAATGCCATCCGCTAAGCTTCTGTTATTCATTAAGCGTGGCACTTTATTTTGATGGGTCATTTTATTGATTGATTTCATATACTCCACGAAGGCGTCCCTCTTTAGGGGCGTGACGACGGGAGGATGAAGAACGGAACCTTCAATGAGAAGGTTGTAATTGTCGCTGATTTTACAAAGTTGTTTTGAAAGGTTGTTCGCAAAGCCTTCAAGGTCCTTTGGCGTCTCCTCAAATTCAATAAACCACTCATGGCGATTGCCCTTATCTTCATCTGTGATGAGGGGGGCAACAGAAAAGTCTTTCACT
>JAUIBX010000246.1 GCA_030427595.1 Bacteriovoracia bacterium
ACTTCATTATACAAAAATCACTAACTCCATATCTTGAATTGCCTTCAACTTTTACCCAATTGTCATTTGGACAAAATTTTGTAGTCTCTGTACTTGTCGCACTTTTCACAAGAGTAGATTCAACTTTTTCTTTACCACAGCTGGCAACCAGAATAGGTAGTGTTAAAAAACAAATAAGTTGTCTCATAAGCTCTCACCATTCAAATAAATTGAATTCTTATTTTATTATTGATCGGAAAACCACCCTAGCGATCTTAGTTAATTTCTTCTTAAAGAAAAATCACTGAAATATCCAATACCTATAAAGTAGGTTAGGCACTTTTCACAAGAAGGTCATCCAAGTAGTCGATTTTAAGATAGCAAGTCCTGCTGAAGCAGCTTTCAGCAGGATAGCCTAAATTTTATTTGATTTTAACCAGTGCTTCTCTGATTGCTCGACAAGATACGCCCTCGGGTTGATTCGAAGAAGTTTACAAGTTTCAATGATCGAATAATAGAACATCGCCACATCAGCTCCGTTTATTGTCCGATATCCTAAATAATTATCCCGCCCCTTAACTGGATTTCTTAAAACTCTCTCCGCAAGGTTATTTGTAAGCGGTATTTTGGCATCACTTATAAATTCAGTTAATCCTCTCCAAAGATTTAAAGTGTAATTAATTGCTTTTCCAGGCCCTGACCGAGGAAGAGATTCTCGTTCTAGTTTTAAGAGAAGCTTATGTAGCTCGTCGATGAATTTTTTGGATTTCGTTTTTCTTAGGTTCGCAAGCCGTTTAAATAAGCCTTTAGATTTATGTTCAATGTCAAAGAGTTTGTCGATATTGAATATTTTGACTTTGGGCGAACTTTTGCTCCACCCTTTGCCGTTACTATCTTGTCGCAAGACTTACACCGATACTTTTGCCTTTTATGTTTTTTTCTTATGATCGACTTTGCTTGAAGATCATGCTTTATACTCTCTTCAAACTGATCTTTTATTAAGCTCAGATCTGTATTACCGCAACAAGGACAAGTCGCTTCAGTGTGAACGATATCAACTTCGGGGACATTTTCTTGCTGATTTGAAGTGATATCAATCGGTGGAACATTATGCGGAAGCAATTCTTTTTGATTATCTTTTGGAGGCGTAGACTTATTAAGAGATTCTTTGCTTTTATTAAAGAATCTTCGATTAAGCATCTCAACTCTGTCTTGAAGTTCGATCAGACTTTCTTGATTCGATTGTCCAACCATCTTCTCTAGTTCTTGAATCCGATTTGAACCATAGATAAACTTTTTTGGCGATTTCAGGATTCTAATACTAGCACCTTCAAATATCAAGGCCAACTCTGTAATACTAATTTTTTGATACTCATTAAAAGCTAAGAAGCTCATAAACGATCCGACCTCAAGGCGTTTGTGGATAATAACCAGTCCCGTACCATCAAAGTAAAGGGCCTTACACAGCCTGCGGCATTTATTAACAAAAAGAAATACCGACCCATCCAAAAGATCTTCGAATAGTATTGAGAACTTTTAAAAGATCGTCGCTGCTTAGACCAGTGATGAGTGTTATGCCTCCTGAAGTCTTGTTGTCGGAGATAATTTCTGGAGCGATAAAAGGAGACTCTTTTTTCTGTCCCGACTTCCATTTTCCGAGTGTGGTGCAGTGAATACCTGTTGTCTCTGATACTTTTGAAACGGGAAATCCTTTATCGAGCAGGGAGACAACCTTGTCTTTGATGACTTTTGGGTATGACATCTTGGTGTTAGTGGATTTGCGAAATTGATCGAGTTCTTTGGCAACTGCATTTAGTTCTTCAAGCATGAAATTCTCCTTGTATATCAACAAGGTTATTTTGCTGGAAATGAATTATCTAGAGGTGGATGACGCCTGACCTACGTTAGAGCATCCAAAAATCTTAGAGTAAGTAATACCACCACCATCTCGGCTGGTGATACTTGAGTGGAAACTTGTAACATTCATGCTTCCTGAACTGGACCATGTAAGTTGAAACCTGTTGTTCTCTCTAACATCTGTTTCGCTAAAGCTATTGAAGTTTTATTGGTCCAAGATTGTAGCCTTTAATAGAGTGTCCATCTGGTATTGTAAAGTTTAGACTGCTCGGATAGGTGGATGTATCTTTTCCTGTCCCACAAAGTACAGATGAGTCCGCATTTGTGTATGCCGGAAAATCGCTAGTAGATGCAGTTTTTACTGGTGATACAGCGTATATGGTGTAGTTTGTTCCATTAACTGTTAGAGTCCCTTTTACATAAGTGGGAAGAACAGCGTCGTCTGAAACTTTAACGTAAGCATTACAGTATACTGATGATGTGTAACAACTTGGCTTTAGAGTCAGGGATACTAAAGGTTTGGTAACCTTGGATGGAAGTCCAGCTGATTGTTTGATTACTTACGTTTATTGCAGGGATGCTGAACCTTATTCCTGTTCCAGTAGAAGCAGCATTACTCGCCTTAGTAATAGCAGCATTATCATTACTTGAAGGTCCACTTGCTGTTAAGACTCTGTGGACATTATTAGAATTGTCAGACACCAAAGCGGCGTAAGTACCAAAAACAAAGGGAAATTGGTTGCCTTTGAGTTTCCATTCGCCACCTTCTTTAGCCACCATATAGTGAGTGTAGCTAGGGGTTCCATAACTTGAGCCATTTTCAAAACCTTGCTCCTTAACCATAAGGTGGGCTTCTGTACGTGCTTCATTCATCTCAAGAAGGACGGGATCGGAAAAGACAACATAGGAAGTAGAAGAAATCTCTAAACCATCATTCCAGAAGTCACTATCAGTTGTAGAAAGGTCTCGGCCATTGTGACGAAAGTCACTTGTTGCATAATTTGATGAAAAACAAGTTTTATTATTATTTTTCATACAATTTGAGATATTTGAAAGAAGCGTTCTTATGTTGGCCATTTCATCTGACGCCTCTTTTGCTTTTTCAATCTCCGTCGAGTCAAGAGAGTCAGGAATAGTCGAGTTTACATCTGCTGGAATCGTGACTTTTGCACCAGTTCCACCGGTTGTTCCTTTAAGGGTGATTTCCATATTGGAGCCATTGGGAGCCACAGTAATAGTGTTAAGAACCTTATCAAAGCCAGTTCCATTTGCTGAGAAACTTCCAGACATAATGTCAAAGTTTGAAGAAACTCCTTCAGCGTCAAGGAGGGCCCTGATTGCCTGCTTAACATCGGACCTTGCTTGCTCAAAGTTGAGGTCAACTTTTTCAATCTGATCTTCAGTAAGGCTAGAAACACTTTGAAGATCATTCGTCCCTAAAGTTCTTGCGGCAACGATTTCAGTTAGGGGAGTGACATTGAGGTTCTTACCTACGTCATCCGCTTTTGCGACAGTATGGATAGTTGCACGAGGGCTTTTGACCCTTACGAGGAAGCCACCACTAAGGGAGCAATTCGCAACATTAAGGCTAAAAGTACCATCTGAGTTTGTGGTGGCCGTTGCTGAACAGCTTGACTGGCCTTTAATGCTAACCTGTCCACCAGAGATAGGTGCGCCCACGGCAGCAATACCTGTGATGTTTTGGGCTACGTCACGGCCTTTACCGCTACAGCCCAGCAAACTTAGGCAAAGTAATAATGATAAGGGATATAAAACCTTCTTGGTCGTCATCTACGGCCACTTGCTATAGGTGCTTAATTGATAGTTGATTTTGATTTAGTAAACGCTAGGGAAGTCTAAACAAAATTGAAAGGAAAAATATCGGGAATCCCAAGTGTCAAAAATGACACATGTTAAACGGTTTCCTTATGACTAGAGATTAAAGTCTTTCAGTGATGTCGACTAACTCGCGGCACATGAATTCATTTTCTTGAGGGAAGCTAGGGTCTTGATCATTGTTTAAGAAAGCACCCCAGTAAATACCGCCCATATAGACCATGCTGAGAAGACCTCTTTCAAATCTCACGCTCACTGTACTTTGCTCCTCATTGTAGTTGAGGACCTTCCCTGTTTTGATGATGAGCTTTTCACCTTCCATTCTCGCCATCTCAAGTCTTGTTCCTATTTCATTTGTACTGTAAATGTCGAG
The DNA here is from genome assembly GCA_030427595.1 of Bacteriovoracia bacterium. GTDB lineage: Bacteria > Bdellovibrionota > Bacteriovoracia > Bacteriovoracales > Bacteriovoracaceae. The sequence continues at coordinate 4,046 of JAUIBX010000246.1, forward strand.
GAACATCTCTTGGCCTTGGCCAAAGCTTGGATCATAGGGATTGATGGGCCTATAGCAAGAAAAGAGCTTCTCTGAAGCAAATGAGCCTTGAGTGAGAGTGGCAATAAGAGCAAGTTTTAAAATATAAGTTTTCATGATGAGTCATTGGCCCAAATAGTGAGAAGGAGCCTCCTGGTATGAAAGAAATTCATGAGGAAAAGCAGTCTTTTTCACAAAAAAGCTGCTAGCATAATTGGGAATTAGCTATTTAGACGCTTAAGTGTGGAGTCATAAGAGATGATGACATGGGAAGATATTAAGAATCATGTAAGTGAGGACACTTTTGAGACTCTCTATGATGATATCGTTGACAGTGAGCATCAAACTCAATTTTACACCTTTCCCGGTGGTTTTACTTTCATTCTAAGGTCTTTGGCGGTTCTGTCACATGAGCTGGGTTACAAAACAGAGCACTTTATCTTTTTGGATAAGAAAATCCTTCTTTATGATATTGAAAATAAGAATTTTAGAGAGTTCACCTCCTCTATGGATGACTTTCTTGATGCCGTCTATGAGCGATTTGAATCCAATAAGAATATTCTCCTTATGTATACGCGAGAGCTTGAAAATATGGAGGATAGTATTTTTGATCGTAAGATTCCAGCCGGCTTTATGGACAATTGGTTTGATCTTAAAAAAGATATATCTCGTATTGAAAGATTCTTTACACGCCAGCTCTTTGCGTATAAGGACCTCTTTAAATTTGGTGATAAACAAGATGATTTTCCCAGTCTCGATTTTAATAATATGATCGCTGATATCCAGTTTGCTCTCACCACAGCAGAAGGGATAACGGCCCGTCTCGATAACCTGCAAAACTATTACAACTCCGTTAAAGACGATAAACTCAACAAAAATATCTACTTTCTCACGGTACTCTCGGGAATTTTTCTCCCCCTTAATTTAATAGTGGGTTTCTTTGGCATGAATACCGAGGGCATGCTCTTTAAAGATAACCCTCAGGGCACGATGTTTGTCATCTATACCTTAGGGGGGATTTTGGTGGCCTTCTTGGTGGGCTTTAATCTTATTAAAATTGCAGATCGCTTACTACTGCGATG
>JAUIBX010000023.1 GCA_030427595.1 Bacteriovoracia bacterium
AATCCTCAAGGTAGATGACCTCTTTGATTTGCAACACAACGATCTACTTCACCACTTGAATCAGGCCCTTAAGGCCCACCAACTTTTTAAGAAAGATATCGACTACGTTATTAAAGAAGATAAGGTCATCATTGTTGATGAGTTTACTGGTCGTCTTAAGGATGGCTCCCGTTGGAGTGATGGTCTTCACCAGGCCGTTGAGGCCAAAGAAGGCGTGCCCATTAAGTCAGAAAACCAGACACTCGCTTCTGTAACCTTTCAAAACTACTTTCGTCTCTATGACACCCTTGCCGGTATGACTGGTACCGCAGACACCGAAGCCGAGGAATTTAGAAAAATCTACGGCCTCGATGTTTTGGTTGTTCCCACCAACCTACCTATCGCCAGAGTTGATGAGCCTGATGTCATTTATAAGAACAAAGAGGCCAAGACCAAAGCGGTTATCAAACTCGTAAGAGAGCTCAATCAAAAGGGCCAACCGATCCTTATTGGGACCAACTCTATCGACAGTTCTGAGCACTTTCATGCCGCCTTAACTAAGGCCGGTATCAAGCACGAAATGCTCAACGCTAAAAACCATGAACGTGAAGCGTCCATTATTGCCAACGCTGGCGCGAAGGGCTCTGTTACCATCGCCACCAACATGGCCGGTCGTGGTACAGACATTAAGATCAACGATGAAGTGAAGGCCTTCGGTGGTCTTTATATTGTCGGTACAGAAAGAAATGAGGCCAGACGAATTGATAACCAGCTGCGTGGTCGATCTGGTCGTCAGGGTGATCCTGGTCATTCCAAGTTCTTCCTCTCTCTAGAAGATGATCTTATGCGAATCTTTGGTTCTGATCGTATTAAGGGCGTCATGAATACCTTAGGTATGGAAGAGGATGAGCCCATTGAGCACAAGATGATCACCAATGCCATCGCCAAGTCTCAAAAGAAGGTTGAAGCGCATAACTTTGAAATTCGTAAACACCTTCTTCAATACGATGATGTCATGGGAGAACAAAGAAGTGTCATTTACCGCCTCAGAAGGGACATCCTGGCGGATAATGGCAATGAAGACCTCATTCAAGGCTTTATTGAAGACGTGTCAGAAACTTTGGTGGATGCCTATAGGCCAGATAAGAAAGTGCCCCTAGAGTCATGGCCATGGGAAGAGATGACCACTGGCTTTCAAAATACTTTTCACAGTGACATCACTCTAACCAATGAAGGCTGCATTAAAGAGGGAGACGGTGAACCTGAAGTTTACTTGGCCACTAAAGCGAAGGAGATTCTTGAAAAGAAATTTTCTCAATACGACCCTGAGCAAGTGAAGCTTGCCCTTAGAGAAATTCTCCTTTCTACTTTTGATCAACACTGGAAGGATCACCTGCAGTCGATGGATCATATTAAAGAAGGTATTAACCTACGCGCCTACGCTCAAAAAGATCCCCTCACCGAATATAAGCGTGAAGCCTTTAACCTCTTTGAGGATATGCGTTTGGCCGTTAAGAAAGCGGTGGTTAATGCCATCTTCAGCGTCAAACTCTATACCCAAGAAGAAATTGAAGAGCTGCAACGCCGCCACCAAGAAGAGCTTGAACGCCAACTTGAGGCCCACAAGCGTGCCCAAGAGATGGCAGAACAGGCCGAAGCCGCTAAGAATCAGCCTATCCAAAGGTCGACCAATAAAGTCGGAAGAAATGATCCTTGCCCCTGTGGAAGCGGTAAAAAGTTTAAGCACTGTCACGGAGCATAGGCACGGGTTACAGGTTACGGGGATCAGGTTACAGGCGGCCGGCGCTCCGGTTTCAGGTTGCCCGCAACCTGCAATTTAATGTTATAATTCACAGTATATGAGTACTGAAAATGACGACCATGATGGTGGTGAATGGGATGATCCCTCTGACCTCACAAGACTAGAGGATCTTTCTGAATTTCTCCATGAAGAGGACCCTGAAGTCGAGGCCAAACTTAAGGCCGCCCAGGATAGTGAGGAAGCACTTCCTGACCTTCCTGATTCTGGTGAAGACCTCATGGGTCTAGGTGATCTTGAAGATGATGATCAGGCCCAAGATACTAGCGAGGACACCTTTAAAGAAGAAAGTAATTTTGAAGACGATGGCGCCTCCTTCTCAGAAGAGGCCACAAATCCTGCCTTTGAAACACCAGACCTGCCTGAGTCTCCAGATGACTCCCTTGAAGGACCATCTAATGACAGCGAAAGCGACTCTTCAGATTCAGATTGGCAGGACTCTTCAGACTTCTCCTCTTCAGAACTCTCCTCTGTTGAGGGAGACGACAATAACTTTGAAAGCTCAGACTCTGACTCATCCTATGAAGACCAAGATTTTCAAAGCGATTCTTCCTTTGAAGAGAATGATTTCTCTAGTGACGACACTGACTTTAGTGCTGGTGAAAGTAGCGATGATAGTGGTGAGGCCTCTTGGGAGGAAGAATCAAACTTTGATTCCGAGGGTGAACAAAGCTTTGATGACCATGACGATGAAAACCCAGGCGCTGAAAACCAAGACGATGATGATCAAGAAACACAAGACTTTTCCGATGGCTCATCCTTTTTAGATGAATCTGAAGACGACACCAACCAAAATTATCAAGGTAAGCAAAGTTATCTAGGTGACGATGCTCAAGATGATAGCTCTGAGGCCGCAGGTTTTGAGTTGCCTGATCCCCAGGAACTCAATGAGCGCCCGCCTATTGAAGCGGCCACGGATCATGGTGCCAACCAAGTCGCCGCTGCACCAAGAGAAAATTTTCAAGACCTACGTGACTTTGGCAATGCTATTACTTACGGAGTGGTCACTACCGGAGGTAATCCTCCTTTTAGTTTGATCCTTAGAAATGTCAAATTTGAAGAAGATGCTGAAGATATCAAAATCCTTTTGCGTGAGCATGGCCTTGTCAGTGATGAAAACGAAGAAACCATCACTCAAGGTCTTCAACAGGGCAGTTTACTTATTTCTCAAATCAGTGAGTATTCCGCCATCTTTTTGGCCCATAAGCTGCGCCGCTTTGATGTTGAAATTCGCATTGGCCTAAGTGATCAGCTTCATCCTTCAAAGTCCTACACCAGAGAAGGTCGTGGTCTGGTCAGCAAATACAACCTACGCCAAAACCATCGTGAATCTCTCGCGGACTTCAATACTGATATTGAAGTTGAAGATATTAAGATGAGCACCACACCTACCCTAGATGGCTATAATATCCACCGCTATGTAGACGTGATCACCAGCCACACCCTGATAGAAGAGGATGAGCTCAAGCGCCTTCACGATATCAATGAAAGTAATTCAACAGAACATGAGGAAGGCGACCAAGACCTCATTCTTGGTGAGCTCTTAGAACAGTTTCCTACAAAAGATCACGAGAATGTGCCGACAGAACAATTCGACCTTGGCCTCAACGAAATCTATAAAGAATTGGTCGTCGAGCTGAGAAACGAAGCCTACAAAATTGAGGCCAATGCCGTTGTCGGCATCAACTTCAATATCACGCCCCTGATGATAAGAAGCGGAAATAATACCAATGTTAACTATAAGATTACCTGTTCAGGTAATGCCGTCTGGGTTGTTGACCAACAAGTATAAAGGATAGACACACAAGTTATGGGCACAAAACTTTCAGAAAAGTCTGATCTTGAAAATTTGCCCTCTCACCTTCCCGTCACGATTATTGGCGGAGGAATCGCAGGTGCCGGTGTTTTTAGAGATCTTTCTCTCCATGGTGTCCCCTGTGCACTCATTGATAAGAAAGACTTCACCTCTCAAACCAGTCAATCAAGCTCCAAAATGCTCCATGGTGGTATCCGCTATCTTGAAAACCTCGACTTTGGTTTAGTGTGGGAAGCTCTTCATGAAAAGAACCTGTGGTTGCATCTTACTCCTCACCTTACCTACCCCGAAAAGTTCTATTTGCCAGTTTATCAGGACGCCTTAAGGCCATTGTGGATGGTACGCATGGGGCTTTTTCTCTATGATGCCCTCTCAAGCTTTAAGAATATGCCCCATGAAGTCGCTAACCGCGATCAAGTGATAGAAAAATTCCCTCTTCTGAGAGACCAAGGCCTAACTGGCGCAGGAGTATATTCTGATGCCGTGATGGACGATGCGAAACTCACTCTTGAGTGCATCTATGATGGTCTTGTTGAGGAAAATTCGTATGCCTGTAGCCACACGGCGCTCGTCGCGGCCAAGAGAGTGGGTAGTCACTATGAACTCTCTTTAAGAGATGAAATTAAAGGCAGGGAAAGAACAATTACCTGTGAACAAGTCATCTTCACCACCGGTCCCTTTACAGATAAGCTCATGGCCGAACTTAAGCTCTTTGATTGGACGCCTAAGCTCATGTTGAGTCGAGGCTCTCATTTGTGGTTCGATAATGAAATGCTTAAGGCCAAAAGCCCAATGGTCCTAACTCCTAGAGATGGCCGAGTTATTTTTGTTATTCCTCAAAAAGATAAAACCTTGGTGGGAACAACTGAGGTACCGGGATCGGCACAGTTTGATCAAAGCCCATCACAAGAAGAAAAAGACTACCTGTACTCAAACTTACGAGATTACTTTCCAAAGGCCGAAGTTAGTGATGACTCTCTATTAGGCGCCTTTGCTGGGGTGAGACCTCTAGTTATGGAAAACCCTGAGGCGAATCTAGGGAAAGTCGCGCGCAATCATAAAGTCTATCAGCCCCATGAGAATGCCTATATTCTTCTCGGTGGTAAATACACAACTTTCAGAGTCATGGCCCAAGATGTGGTGGCCCCCCTTCTTCATAAGAGAGGACTTGCTTACCGCAGTGAGCTTACCTTAAGACCTCTGCGCCAAACGAGCCTTGTTAAACCTTGGCAAGATTTTAGACTCGATGATCAACTTATCCAAAATATTATCGATCAAGAGTTCCCTAAAACAATGGATGATCTTCTCTATCGTCGTCTCGGACAAACCTTGGCCAATTACCAAGATTTAAGGCCTCAAGTTGAGGACATTCTACAACGAAACAATTGGAACCTATCATGAGATGGACTGCCCTTTTCCTCCTCTTCTCTTTACCCGTCTTTGGCAAAGGAAGGCTTCTTCACACTCAAGGACAGGTCTACCTCGACAAGAAAATGGTTAAAAAGGGGGCGAGCTTCACCAAAGGCCAAATTCTTAAGGTCGCTAAGGGTGGTCTTGCCATTGCTCGCTTTGATAATGGCAACACCTTAAAGGTCAATGAGATGGGTCAAGTCCACCTGACAAGCTATGCCAATAAAAAAGGTGAAAAAACAGTTCTCAACCTTTTAAAAGGCAGTTCTTTTTTCCAAAAGGAAAAGTCTGCTAAAGGCCACCTGGTTGTTAAGGCCAAAAAGGCCGCCATGGGTGTGCGTGGAACCACCTTCTTTGTTTCCTATGGCACAGAAGAAGCTGAAGACGTCTATATGTGTGTCAAAGAAGGAAAGGTTATTGTGAAGGCCCCCGATGACTCTAAACCCGTTCTTGTTAAGGCCGGTCAAGGGGTGAGAATTGGTAAAGGAAAGAAAACCTCTGATCCTAAGTTTCTTCCATGGACTAAGAACCTCAATTGGAAGCTCTCTCCTCAAAATAAGGACCTCATCAATAAGGCGACCATAGAGGAAAGCTACAGCGATATTACCCAGCGTGACTATGACTAAAAAAATTCGATCAAAAATTTTATTAAGCCTACTGGGACTGGGCCTGCCTATAGCCTCCTTTTCCCAAGGGAATATTCCCATCGATGAGAATGCTTTTAATCAAAATCTTCAGGCTCAAGTCTTTATCTCTAAAAAAGAGCATCAATTCATCGTTAAGGGCAATCTTGAAGACAATGAAGTTCTAAGCCGTAATAGGTCTCTAGGCCTTGGCTACCGCTATAAATTAAATTCTCGCTTCAAGCTGGTCCTTTCTCATGGCGCTTTCTATGGCCTGCGCCACAATGAAGACTGGTTTGGTCTCAATGGCAGGTGGTCCTGGAGAGATACTAAAGACAGAAGAGAATCTATCAGCCAATGGGGCCTCCAGTTTAAAGAGCCCCTCAACACCAAGCTTGTCTTTAAAACCAAGCTCCTCCATCTTTATAACTCCTTTAACGACCAACAAGATGTGAGGCTTCATACGGGTCTTATGTATTTTCCCAGTGCTAAATGGGTCAATGTAGCAGAGCTTCGTGGTAACTTTCCCGCCAACTATGCTCGTCAAAGCGTTAACTATTACTCCCTCTACTTGGCATCTCTCTACTTCCTCAACAGAAACTTTTCCCTAGGACCCCAACTCAGCTATGGTTATCAACGTTGGACAGAATCTATTGGCTTTAAAATGAGAACTGGTGACTCCTATGAAGTCACCAATAAGGTTTTCTTTGTTGGTTTAATTATGAGTTACTACTGGGATCTTTAGAAACGGTAACTAAGACCTAACAGAAGCCGTGGTCCCGAGACCACCTTAGTAAAGCTATCTCCCTCCTCAAAAGGATAACTTTCAGAGCGGCGATAAAAATCGATCATGGCTCGTGCCCCAAAGCCTCCACGGGTGTAGTACTTAACCCCCGTAGCGAGAGAGAGAAAGCTTGAAGAGCCATCAATAGTTTCATTTTCTAGGGTCGTAGTTGAGCCCAACTCCTCTCTAGTATCAGAAACAGAACCTACCCCAAGAGAGACGCCAGCAAAGCCTATTAAACGATTATAGGATAAGGCCGGTGCCATATAATGAAAGTGAGCACCAACTCCATATTCCAAGACAGAAGAGGACAGCTTACGTCCCTGGGCCGAAGTCACAGAGTTAGAGGAGTTATGAAGAAAGGCAAAGAAGCTCACTCGTGACAGGAAGCTTTGAGGATTGTTAAAATATTTTTCTAAACCGATACTAAAATCGACGTTAGCATCCTCACCTACGTAAGAGCCACCAGAGTCACCTTCATCAACACTTGAACTAAGTGAATTAAAATGAATGAGGCCAAAGGCCTCAAGTGTGCGATCAGGGTGCATTCCCGGAGCTTCGGCCACAGGAAAGCCGGCCATATCGGTGGTGCCTAGGGCCTCAAGCTCCTGACGGTCATCTTTAGTGAGGTTATCTTCTGTTTGCACCACTCCCGGGCTGCCTCTTCTAGCATATGTATCCCCTCTCGTGGTCATAACTTCAGTTCCGGCCGTCATGGTGGCATTGGAGTTGTCATAAAGGCTACGAGTGGGATCCGTCGTAGTTTGGATGGGCTTAGTGATTTTAATATTGACCACACTATCGGGAATAATTCGGTCATCAGTAATAATGCGATAGATACTCCAAATACTTCTTGTCGGAGAAGCTTTAACAACAACCCCCCGTGCAATCACTCCCGTCGTTAAAAAGAATTTGGCGTGATCTCCCACCACTAAACCATCTTCAAGACCGCGGTTGATAAGGACCGTCTTTTTAGTGCGAGAAACTTTAAGAAAACGTGTTGTCAGTTTCTCATCAATTTCTAAAGCATAGACGTGAGACAAGAATAAAAAGAAACTCAGAAAAATGTTTAGCTTCATATTTTCCTCTTACTTTCCTTCCTAGAAATAAACATTAAGCCCCACGCTAAAGCGGGTTTGATTGCGACTAAAGGTCGGCTCAATATCATCGACCACAACATCGGCTATGTTGTATCGCATGGCCTCATATTTAATCTGAAAGTTAACACCGTAACCAATTTTTAAGGCAGCGTTCTTTTCGTCACCGGCCTTAAAGCGATACTTAAGACCAAAGTGCGCTGATGGAAGGGCGGTATGTTGTACTGTATAGACCGTATCAAATTCAGCACTTTCTAACTCGCCATTTCCTCTTTTAAGGCCAACACCAAGATAAGGCATATAGCTATGAAGGGAACTAGGCGGACGCATGAAGTACCAATTGAGGTATCCTTTGAGGGAGCCCTCAGCAATACGACCATTGATGCCTTCTGCAATTTGATAGTGGCTAATTCCTCGCTCTAACTCAAACTCAAGAGTGAAGTTTTTAAAGAAATTGGAAGTTGAATAAAGATGCCATTCATAGGAGAAGGCCAAAAAGTAATCGGTTCCCTGAAAGTTCGGGTCTTCGGCCGTGGTGTTACTCGTGAGGTTACTGATATAGCGCAGAGTAAACTCATGACCTTCCCTTTCACCAAGGGCCCTTTTCTGTCTTTGAATTTCCTCTTCAATTCCAGATTCAACTAAGTAGGCCCGTAGCTGTTTATCAGTCATGTCTTGAGACCAACGCGGCCCCTCTCTCTTGATGCGGGCAAGAGTTGAGGGAGAAACCTTACGTCTTTTTGCATCTTCAACGGCCGCACGCTCACGGGCATTCAGGCTATCCATGGTGACCTTTGTCTGGGTGCCAGGGTCTCTCATTTGTGAGTGGTAAAGAGTTTGAAGACCATATTTAAGATCATTAAACTTCCCTACCGATGTTTTGGTAGTGGAATCAAAAGTGCGATCTTCGGCCTTCTTTTCAATTTCAGCGATAAGCTCCTCATCTCCCCCATCAAAAGGAACCAAGCGTCCCTCAACGATTTGATCAAACTCCTCGTCGTACTCCTCTCCCATGTCGATATAAGTCTTCTTTCTTGTCATCTCAATATCTTGCCTCTTAAGAGATTGAGTGCCCTTGAGCTTTTCACTGGGAAAGAAGTCTTGTTCTTCAAAGACGAGGTCTTCAGGAACACCCTTATCTTCACTGACTTGATAGTAGTCTTGATCTTCGGCGCGGCCTTGAACCCTTAAGGTTCTTCTCGTAACAAAGGGTCTTCTGGGGTCTTTTGATTGCCTCACAAGAACAAGCATTTCGTTCTTTTTGAGGCTTTGGAAATTTTTAATCTTTCTTAAAAACCAGTAACTGACATTATTTTTAACATTGATGACCTCACCTTCGGCCACATAACGAAACTTAGGGTAATCAATCCCCTCATCTAAATTCTTTAAGTAAATCTTGGCGCGATCACCATTTCTTAGCCCTTCAGCGTAACCAAGATTGAGGAGCAGGGACTTTTTTGAAGAGCTCACCTCGAGAACTTGAGCTCCTTCCATGGACTGGGCATAGGTCTTTGGCAGCGCCAAAAGAAGAATTCCTAGTAAAGCGACTCTTAGGCCTAGAGCATAGGGCCTATTCTTTTGATTCACCCCTTCTCCCTCCGTGGACAGTGGATCCATACAAAAGCTTTTAAAATCAACACATTGAATATTTTAACACACAGGGACGCCTCGGGAGATATGGGCCTAAAACAGGCAAATAATCCTCCCCTCCTATGACGCAGAGAAAAATAGCAGGACGGCCATTGAATTATGGCGTTAAATTGCCTATAACATATCAAAATTAAAAGAAAGAGGATTCTCGTGGCAAGAAAGAAGAAAGTTCAAATTCACCGTTACCGCTGCACCATCACCGACGAAGAGTATAAGACAACTGCAAAAGCAGAAAACCCAGATGAACTTATCTCTGTCGCGGCCTATTACGAGCTTAATCCTGACAAAGATGATCGCCCTGATCACATCAAAAAAGAGCTCGGAATTTTAGAAGCTGAGTAATTGACGATTAGGTCCTTGGCCTAGATTTTAAGTCACACAAACTTCATTAAATTATCAAAGAACCAAATATCTATTGAAAAAGGAAGGATTCGCCTGTGGAAACAAAGAAAGTCATTATCGTTGGGTCTGGACCTGCTGGATATACCGCTGCCCTTTACGCTAGCCGTGCTAGCCTAGAGCCTCTCGTCATTGAGGGAATGGAGCCAGGCGGTCAATTGACCACCACTACTGATGTTGAAAACTTTCCAGGCTTCCCTGAAGGTGTCATGGGTCCTGAGCTTATGAGTAAAATGAAGGCCCAGGCCGAAAGATTTGGCACTCAGTACTTAAGCACTTATGTCAACGATGTGGATCTTTCTAAGCGCCCCTTCAAAGTAACTTGTGACAACGGAAATGAATATTTGGCCGAAACCCTTATTATCTCTACAGGGGCTTCAGCGAAGTACCTAGGCCTTCCTAACGAAATGGAACTTATTGGAAAAGGTGTTAGTGCCTGCGCCACCTGTGATGGATTCTTCTACCGCGACAAAGTGATTCACGTTGTCGGTGGTGGTGACACCGCCATGGAAGAGGCCACTTTCCTTACTAAGTTTGCCTCTAAAGTTTATGTTCTTCACCGCAGGGATACCCTCCGTGCTTCAAAGGCCATGCAAGAGCGTGCTTTTAAAAATGAAAAAATAGAATTCCTTTGGAATACCGAAGTTGAAGAAATTCTCTTTGATGATACTGGAGTGACTGGTCTTAGGGTTAAAAATAACCAAACTGGTGAAGTGTCTGAAAGAGCAACTGATGGCTTCTTCTTGGCCATTGGTCATAAGCCCAACACTGACTTCCTCAAAGGACAAATCAAAGTTGACGATTCTGGTTATATAATCCCAACCAATCCTCCTCACCCTGATACCAATATTCCAGGCGTTTTTGCCTGTGGTGACGTCCAAGACCACTACTACCGTCAGGCGATTAGTGCTGCAGGTTCTGGTTGTATGGCGGCCATTAGGGCAGAGAGATTCCTTGAGGATATGAACGATTCTTAAGAATCAAAAACTTCTGTTCACTTTCTTTTAGTCTGTAAAAGCGTCATAATTGGCTTATGGCCTTACTGAAGCAGCTCAAAGTAGCTGCGCCCCTTATTATTTCCCGTGCCCTTAAAGAAGACTCTCCCCAAAGGAAGAGGGTCAACGCCTTTCTTGTGCGCCAGATGGGAGAGAATAAAGGCCTGTGGCTAAAAGTCGGTCAGATGCTTTCTATGCATCCCGAGTCTTGGGAAGGCCTTGAACACTTACCAGATAGTGGAACCATTCCGTGTCTGCCAGAAGAGGAAATTGAAACCTATCTAGAAAAGCTTCTTAAGGTCGAGGGCCTTAAAGAGGACGAGCTCATCACAAAGGTCTCTTATCCTGGGCTTGCGGCCTCCCTCTCTCAAGTTCATAAAGTGAAGTTAAGTGATGGCAGCGATTGGATGATCAAGCTCAAACTTCCCGGTATCAAAGAAGTTATAGAGGATCAGTTGTCACTCTTTGGCCTTCTTAATAAGGCCCAAAAGATTTCCCCTGAAAAGCGTAAATTTTCAACAACTGATTATCAGGCGACTCTCCAGCATAGCTTTGAAGTAGAGCTCGATTACGAACAAGAAAGAAAGAATATCAAGCTCATGCATGATTTTAAAGAGCGCTTTAAAGAGAGTGCCGAAGTGAGTGAACTTCACCCCTCCTTTCAGGGTTCTGACTTCATTGTGATGAAAGAGCTTTCTGGCGAGTCCTGGGACGATGTTCTCACCAAGTGGACTGTAGAGGAAAAGAAGGAGCTTGCTTATGTCATGATGAAACAAGTGCTCTATCAATACTTTGTACGAGGCCATTGTCAGGGGGACTTTCACCCAGGAAACTTCTTTTTCAAACGTAGTGGTGAGGGTGACAACCTTTTGGTTTCCATTGGCTGGATTGATCTGGGCCAGTGCTTAAAGCCAAGCTCTAAGGAAAGGCTGGCGCTCTTTTTGGCCATCGACTCCCTTATCAATAAGAAGAATACTGATCTTGGTCGCCTCTTTGCCGCATGGAACTTTAATGGGGAAAAGCTGGCCCATATTGCAGACCGCTTGCCTCTTCTTCTTGATAAAATTTTTACTCCCTTCACCTACCCCAGTGCATTTTCTCTAAAGAATTGGCACCTCAAAAAGGATATTGATTCTATCCTAGGAGATGATCGTTGGTGGTTTAGAACTGCCGGCAGTCCCGACCTTTTTCTTAGTATCCGCTGTTGGATAGGTCTCTTTACTATGATTGAAAGCCTGCAAGTGAATATCTTTTTCAGAGGCATTTGGTTGGAGCTTGAAAAAGAAATGGAAGAGGCCATTCCCAAAGTTGATCTGCCCTTGGCCACTTTAAAAAATATCGAATATGATGACTTGGCCAAAATTCTCAAGGTGCAAATCTTTAATGAGGATGTTGAAAAGGTCTGTGTTCAACTACCTGCTCGCTCCCTTGAACATATTGATGAACTTATCGCTCCCGAGACTCTTGAAGAGATGAGAAGAGTGGGAATAAAACTTGATAGCATCATTAGTGAACAGCTTCATAAGGGTCTTAAACCGGGTAATGTTGTTGACTTTAATGAGGGAAAGAAACGCTATTTAGTGACCTTGTTGTAAATTTATTCCTTTGTACTAAAACTCTCTAAAGCCCCATGGCAAAAGCATCTTTACCATCCTCCTAAAAGATAGGGGCAAAAAATGCCCCTACAAAAAACTTCCTAAGCCGAAAATATTACGGCCTTTCTCAACTCTCAAACTCAACTACTTGCCTCTCCTTTGACATTAAGTTTTCTCCTTGAAACAATAATTTTGTGAGAGCAAAGGATTGCACTCACATGCGGCAAAGTTAGGGATCACTCCCTTAAAGTCATATTGAATATCAGCCCGTGTGATGGACCACATTAGCTGCAAAAAAGACCAAGGATGGTAGCATGAACTTTAATTACAACACCCTCAAAGTCACCCTTCAAAAAGAAACTCGCTCCATTGAAGTGGCCATCAATAGGCCTGAGCAAAATAACACTCTCAATGTTGAAACCCTCTTTGAATTAGAGAGCCTCTTTGGTTGGCTCACTGGTCACCTTGAAGTGAATGCTGTGGTCTTAACTGGAGTCGGTAATACTTTTTGCTCTGGCTTTGACCAAAATGAACTGGCCATCATGAGTGATGAAAAACTTCAAAAATATATGGTTCGTTTTCAAAAAATTGTGATGGGAATGCTTAGCCTACCTCAGACTATCATTTGTGATTTGAAAGATGGTGCCAGTGGCATGGGAATCGAGTTGGCCCTTGGTGCCGATATCAGAGTGGCGAGAACAACGGCACGTCTGGACTTTGATGCTCTTAAAACGGGCTGGGTCCCTTGTGGCGGTGGCATCGCCCTTCTCAATCAACTTGTTGGTCAGAGTATTGCCAGACACTGGATGATGACCAGTGCTAAGGTTGGCGCCAGTGAACTCTCTAACAGAGGACTCATTGGAACTCTCTACTCAGAAGGTGAAGACGTCACCCATCAATTTCTTAAAACCATTAGTAGGCAAGCTCCCGTGGCCAGAATTCAGGCCAAGAGAAGCTTCCTTGAGTCCGTCATGCCTGAGGCCAGTCGTGGCTTTGAGTTTGAGGCCATCTTTAGTTTCGCTGCCATGAAAACGGAAGACTGGAAGAAAGATACAGCAACTGAGAACTTCACCTCAGCGCGAGAGCTTGCACGTGAGCTTAAACAAAGAAATAATCAGCCCGGTCCTGGTCTCTAGGAAGTATTAAGAGAAGAATTTAGAATCGAAAGAGAGGCCTCACCTCATAAGAGCTTAGCTCTTTGGTGAGTTCTTTAAAGTTTCTCGTCATCCCCATAAGAAAACCCCCACCACCTGCGCCACAAAGCTTTAATGAAAATTGACGAGTTTCAAGACCTTGTTCCCAAAGATCGACAAAGAGCTTTGGGATCATGGGAGAGAAGTGTTCAAATTGAAAGTGAGAAAGCTGAAAGAAGCTATCCCAAAGGGCATCCATTTTATTTTCAAGAAAGTGATCTATACACAAGTTCGTCACTGGTAGGAGTTCACTCTCACACAGGTAGCTAAACTCCTCGGCCTTACACTTTTCAAGAAAGAGGTTTACCAAGGGTTCTGTCTTCCGGCTTCTGCCGGTATTGAGAAGAAAGAGGGCCCCCTCCCCTTTAGGGTCTTCCTTAAAATCAACTGAACGCAATCCCTCACCAACTTTCTTAAGGATGGGGCAATTGACGTAACTCACCAGAGGATCAAAACCAGAGCTTGAGCCATGAAAGTGAGACTCCATAATCGCCAATCTTCTTTTGAGCTCATCAATAGGAAGATCCTTTTGATCCGATTGGCCATAGCGCTCATAAAGAGCGGCCACCAAGGCCCCACTACTGCCCACACCATAACCTTGCGGGATAGTGCTATCAAAGAATAGTCCCTGACCGACGTCAAAGGAGAAACTGCTGACATCAAAGTCAAAATCAAGCGTGCCCCTCTCTTCACTCTTTTTTAAATAACTTGAAAGAGCGCTGAGTTCGGGGTCACGGCCACCTTTATTATTCTTATCAAAGCCAAGCTTCCCTTCAAAAAGAGGATAAGGCATGGCCAAAGCATTGGAGTTTTTTATGACACTATATTCTCCAAAGAGGAGAACTTTTGAAGCAAAGGAGCGACTCACGCCAATTCTCCTTTTATGGGACCTGTTCCCACCACATCATCAAGAAGAGAAACACTCTCCCCAAGATCCCTTAGGGTGCTATCAATAAAACTCTTCACCTGTTCTCGTTCACTATGGGGATAGAGAAGATGGAGGTTGGGACCGGCATCAAGAGTAAAATACACAGCGGTTCCCGTTTCATAACGAAACTCCCTCACCCTATTTATCACCTCAATGGTTTTTGGTTCCATCAAAAGGTATCCTGGACGCGAACTCATCATCATCGCATGAAGGGTCAAGGCCTCCTCCTCTACGAGGTTTCCAAGATGATCCCATGAACCATCTTTAAGCCACTCCAGAGCATAATTCCAATTGTACTGGGCATGCTCATAGCGGGCACGGCCATAGAAGTGCTCCTCCATCAAACCATGACCCGCGCGCGAACTGACCTTCTTTTCTGCACTACTTACGATGAGGATTGAGTCGTGCACATCTTTGTAAAGCTCATGGCACTCAACGGGCTCTGCATAGAGGTCACTCCCCTGAGGCTTGTCTATGCTCTTATCTTTGTTGGCTCCACCAAAATTCTCGCCCCAACTTGCAGCGGGAGCATAGAGGGAGCGGCAGGCACTGCCACTACCCATACGAGCGATATAGGAGGCCCTCTGACTGAACTCTCTTTCTTCTAAAGTCTTTCCTGTAACCTTTTGCTCCAGGTCGACTAAGCATAGGCCCATGGCGGCCATGGAGGAAGCGCTACTGGCAATTCCTGCACTATGGGGAAAGGTATTTTCTGAATCAAGGTCAAAGACATAGTCTTTAAGAAAGGGCATCTCATGGGAAGCATGAGTAAAGAATTTCTCAATTTTAGGGACAAAGCCTGGCATCTTTTTGCCAGCAAAGGTCAAATCTATCCAGTCTCTTTCAGATGCAACCTCCCCTTTAGGAATGGCCTTAAGATGGACTCTTGTTTTGGCCTTACTCAGAGTTAAACTGACAGAGGGATTGGCCGGCAGTTGGTAGCCTTTTTTCTTACCCCAATATTTAACGAGAGCAATATTACTAGGTGCCCACCAACAGGATTCAAAGGAGCTTTTTGGAGCTTCAGACATGGTCTTTCTAACCTTTAATTAGTGGATACTCTTTTCTTGGCCATGATTGGGCATAATAGAAGGAGTCTTAAGGATCATCTCCTTAAAAGGAATCACAACATTGAGACCTTTTGCTGCAAAGTACTCTTTAATGCCTTCTTCACCCATGGGAGAAGTCACCATAATAAAGTCACCGCCCCATGCTCCTAGAGATTTCATGCTGCCATTAAAATCAGAAAAACGTTCTTCTTTTACAGTAGGCAGACCCAGTTGAGCACTTAGGAGGCTTTCATGGGATTCCATGAGATGGTTAAAGTCTTCTACATTAGTCACTTCTAGCATCTCTCTGGTGATGGCCGTGACTTCGCGAACGACGTCTTTAGGAAACGGTCTCTTCTTTTGGTAGTACTCAATCGCCTCACGTGAATCCTTCTTCTTTCCAAGGTAAACAAAGAAGAGTTCTTCATGGAAGTCTGGATAAAAAGAAACAGGTCCCCATTTTGGTCCACTCTTACCTTTTTCATAGAGGATAGGACCATCAGATTGAGCACAGGCAATGTCATAACCACTGCCCCCTTGAGTCTTAAAGAGAAGCTCAAAAGGAGATATATAGGCCCATTGAGCTACGTTATAAATAAGAGTCGAGCTTGAACCAAGACCCCATGTCAGGGGAAAGCCCAGGCGAGTTTCAACATAGACATCCTGATCATCACGGCAGAAATGCTTATTTTGAAAGCGCGACTCTCTTAAAAGCTGTCTTAAAAATTGAACTTTTGGACTTGGGTTTTCATCGAGAATATCAAAGTGCCAAAATTCAAAATTGGCCTCAAGCCACAAATTGCCGTGGACATCAAAGGACTTCCACGTGAGTTTTGGATTAAAACTCTGCGAGTAACGCACTCCCATAGACTGGCCAA
This sequence comes from Bacteriovoracia bacterium, assembly GCA_030427595.1. Lineage (GTDB taxonomy): Bacteria > Bdellovibrionota > Bacteriovoracia > Bacteriovoracales > Bacteriovoracaceae. The sequence goes on from JAUIBX010000023.1 coordinate 16,216, forward strand.
CAGTGGTAGGAAGAGCGAGGCCCGTGGCCCCGTCGAGGACAAAGTATTCCCCCGTAAGCAAAAGCTTGCCGTGACCATAGTAATACTGGTCAAATTTTTCCGACGGGCTGGGACGACTTTGTTCTCGATCCATAACAGTTCTGTAGTCGTTGTCGAGGGTCATTGTTGGTACACTGACCTCAACACTTTCTAGTAGGCCTTTTGAATTTTCCTGCGTTTGATTTTGAGTCTCTTTTATCACGAACAGTACAACCTTAACTTAAATATTAGCTTTCACGTGTTGAACAACAGCTCACAACACAACTTACTGGTAATTTCTTAGCTGACCAATGAACTCACTCACGGCCCTAAAACTAATCACCTTATCTTCAAAATGAACTTTTGCTTTTTCTCTCTCTTCTTCACTTGTTTCTAAGTGATTAAGAATATTCATGAGGTGCATTTTCATGTGACCTCTTTGAATACCGGTAGTCACCAATGACCTAACGGCCCCAAAGTTTTGGGCAAGGCCAATAACGGCAACAATTTTCATCAGCTCAGGAGCACTTGGTCTGCCCAATAAGCTGAGGGAGAAGTCCGCCAACGGGTGAAGCGCAGTCAAGCCACCTACTGTTCCCAAGGCCAGAGGAATTTCAATTTCAAAGCGAAATTGACCCTCTTCAATAGAGCAGCTCGTTAAACTTCTATATTGGCCATCTCTTGCAGCGTAAGTATGAGCACAGGCCTCTACGGCACGAAAGTCATTTCCTGTGGCCAAAATCACAGAATCAATACCGTTCATAATGCCTTTATTGTGAGTCGTGGCGCGATTGACATCAATTTCAGCAATGCGCACGCTACGAGCAAACTTCTTAGCAAAGTGCTCGGCACTCATTCCAAGACCTTTGTCCTCAAGCTCAGAAATCGGACACTCCACCCAGGCCTTGACCACACAATCAGGTGTGTAATTAGAAAGAATCGCCATCACCACTTCAAATTGATTCTTCGCCTCAACTCCAAGCTGCTCTTCAACAAGAGCAGTCATCTCTTTACCGAGACCTTCAAGCACAGAATTGATGAAGTTTGCCCCCATTGCATCACAGGTTTCAAAGGTGGCCCACAATTGAAAGTAGCCCTCTTCCTTATCTGTGCAATTTCTTAGCTCAAGACTTTTAAGGCCTCCGCCTCTCTTTTCCATATTGGCCATAAGGGGTTTAACTGAGGCAATAAGCTGGTCCTTAACTTGAGAGAAGAGACCTTCAAGTACTGAAGGTTCACCATTCCACTCAAGATGAACCTGACCCACTTTAGTCGTCGAAATGACTTCGGCCTTAAAGCCACCACGATCAAGCCAGTACTTGGCCGCCTTTGAAGCGGCTGCCACTACACTTGATTCCTCGATAACCATAGGTACGCAATGAAGCTCATCATTGATAAGGACATTAGGAGCGACACCAAAGGGCAGGACGAAGTTTGTTAAAGTATTTTCAGAGAACTCATCTAAGGTTTTTTGAAGGTTCTCGTCTTTGTGCCAAAAGCTCTTGATCAGAGTGTGAACCTCACTATTTCCTTGAAAGTAGCGATCGGCAATGAAGTTTATTTTTTCAGCTTTAGAAAGTTTAGAAAAACCAGAGATAGGTTTCTTATTTTGAGATTGTGAGTGGCCTGCCTGAGGACTTTGAGCATGACGATGGTCGCTTTCGTGTGCGCCTTCTGTCGCTTGCTCTGTGGTAATGGGCATTTCTTTTTGCTCCTTCTTCCAACTCATACCTATCCTTATGAAAGAGGCTTAGGCACTAGAAATGTATGCGCCATCTTAAGGGAACGCAGGTGATCTTCAACGAAGCTCATTAAGGCCTCTTCACTTTCTTGGGATGCTTCTAAAAAGGGCTTGGCCATGCCGTAACAGGCAAGTCCTTGCAGGCTTTCTGTTAGAAAATACCCCTGTAAGGAAGAACTAATGCCACCTGAGATGATGAAAAACTTCTCATCCCTTTTGACGCTCTTATCAATAAAAAATTGATTGACGAGTCTTACCATTTCTAGGGCCGTATGGCCAACGTAACACATCTCTTTATTCGTATTTAACTCTTGGAATTCATTACTTTTTTCATGGCGTAAAGTCTCGAGCAGACTAAAATTTGTCCCCCCAAAAGCACCAAATTCGATGACCTCGACTGGGAGCTCCATAAGGGCCTTGAGGCTTCTCGGTCCCATGCCTTGGCCGACCTCTTTGACCCCCACACACAGTGACCTCTTCTTCGCCTGATCACAAAAGTCTTTTACAATTTCGAGGGCCGGTCTTTGCCAGCGGTCCCCTTCTGGCTGAAACCACTCTTGCAGGGGATTAATATGAACAAAAACACCATCTACATGAAGGCGCTCACAAATATCGAGAAGCTTATTGGCGCCATCTTTAGTGAGTTGCTCTTCAACTTGGGCCACACCAAAATTGGCAAAGAAAGGCACTTCATCCCCTACTAACGGGCGCAGATCAAAGTCACTAAAGTATTGATCACTCTCTAAAAGGGGGCGACAAGAACCCAAACCAAATCCAAGGCCAAACTTTTTGGCGGCGAGGGCCAGCTTACGGTTGATAGGTCCAGCGGCACTTGCACCACCAGTCATAGAACTAATCCAAACAGGCACTTTCATGATCTTGCCTGCCACTTTGAGTTCAGGAAAGCTCAGGTCACCTTCAGGACTGAAACCCTGAAGAAGAGGTTCATAGTCAAACCACTCATTCATCTGGGCGGCACTTACCTGAGCATTTCTTGCAAACTCAAGATGGTGAGTCTTCCTTTTTGCACTGTGCGGATCAGTGCCTTTCGGACTATTTAATGGAGCCTTATCGTTATCTGACATGGTGCTTCCTTATAAGTATTTTCTATCACTTATTAGAGTTCAGGTCATGGTTTACTTATGAGACAAGGATCTGAAAAGAGGTTTTGTCAGGCCTACAGGCTTTTTGGGCCAAAAACCCATACAAATTCCCTCTTACCGAGGTCTTTCTTCTCCAATAAATTATTTAGAGGGCCCCATAAATACTCTTCAGTAGGCCTCTCGATGTCCATGAGTAAGAAGTGAGGACGTGTGGATTGCGAGCTTGGGCAGGCCTCTTTCACTTCCTGCAAAACCCGCCTGAGGCGATAAGGCGTATCCATAAAGACCTGACAATGGTCCTTTTTAAACATTTCAGCGAAGAACTTAGCACGCTCTTCTTTTTCTTTAGGGGGAAAACCGAGGAATTCAAAGGCGCCCTCTGTGAAGCCACTTAGAACGACGGCCGGTAAGAGGGAGTTGTCACAATTGACCATACGGACGGCAATGCCCCTTTCATGACAAAGGTGAATAAGGCTACGGCCGGGATCACAAAAGCCTGGCGTGCCACCATCACTGATAAGGAAATAGTTCTTTCCTTTTTTAAGAGCGGCCACAATCTCCTGATCAAGCTCATCCCGGGTGTGTTCATTGTAGGTGATGAAATCAGAAATCGCTTCGCGAGGCAGACCCCAACTCAGCCAGCGCCTGCGCCCTGGTTTTTCATCCTCGACACAGATTCCGGCACCGGCCTTCCAAGCAACTTCAAGCTCTTTGGTGGTCTTTTGCGGCAAGAGGCCTTCCTCGGTGACAGAGGTGGGAACGAGGGTGAGAATGCCAAGGTTTCTTTTCATATGGAATTCATAACATGTCTTGAGCTTTGTGAATATACTCCTTCGAGAAAGCTAGAGTTACGTTATACTTAATATATGAAGGAAACTTTCTTTTTACAGACGCCACCAGGCCTAGAAAAGCTCGCCAAAAAGGAGCTCGAACTTAAGTTTCCAGGACTTGCTCCTCAACAGGCGTTGCCTTCGGCCCAAATGGAACGTGGTGGTCTCAGTATTGAGCTTCCCGTCACTATTGGCCTCACCCTCAATTACTGGCTAAAAATCCCCAACCGCATCCTTCTGCGTTTTGCTCACTTTAAATGCCGAGATATTCCCAAACTCTTTAATAAAGTTTCTAAGATGGACTGGTCACCTTTTTATGCCGGACAGAAGGTGAACTTTCATATTTCTTCTCATCAATCACGCCTCTTTGATGACAGAAAGATTTCCAAGGCCCTTGAAGATGGCCTGGCCCAATACTTGAAGAGACAAGAGCCCAAGGAAAAGGCCAAGAGGCGTGCCCATTCTTTTGGTTCTTGGCATATTTACTGCCGCTTTGAAGAAGACTGGTGTACTCTTAGTATTGATACCTCGGGCGAAAGATTAGGTCTGCGCGGATATAAGAGTGATGTCGGTCTTGCCCCCCTAAGAGAGAACTTGGCCGCCGCCCTCTTTCTCTTCACTTCCCTTTCAGAAAAGGAAGGGCCCTATCACCGTGACAAAATCAAGGCGCTCACTCTCATGGACCCCTTCTGTGGCAGTGGTAGTCTTCTTACAGAGACAGCGCTCTTTTATGAGCCCAACCTCTTTAGAAATTATGCTTTTGAATTCTTCCCCAGTTGGGAGCAAAAGAACTCTCCTTTAAAAGACCTGCGAAGACCGAGTGCCCTGAACCTAGACCTGCCCTATTTCTTAGTAGGAAGTGATATCGAAAATGCTCGTATCACTACAGCTCATCAAAACTTTAAGGCAGCAGGGATTATTGAGGATGAAGAGGACCATATCCTTATTCAAGGAGATATTCTTGATAAGGAATTTTGCCAAAGGATGGCCAAGAATATCTTTGGTGCGCAAAAGAGTAACCCTGTCCATGCTTGGTGTATAACGAACCCTCCTTATGGGGACCGTATCAAGCAGCCTCTCACGGGCCCGCAACTTTTAGAGAACCTCAATGATTGGGGACCTTGGCAAAGGATAGGTCTCTTATTACCGGCCGACCAGAAGCTTCCTAAGAAAGTGGGTCACTACCAACAACACTCTCGTCTCCTCTTTGAACATGGAGGACTCAAGGTGGCCTTCACTCTTTATGAACCCCACCCTAAGTCTTAGTCTTTTTAAAAGGAGTCAATAAAGCTCTTCACTTCCTCGGGTGAGGTTAAGCGAATAAAGGGAAAGGGACGCTTATGGGCATTTCTCATCTCCTCTTCATAAACACGTTTATTCTTAGAATAGGTGGTGATCATCCACCAAATGATGGAGTCCTTGGTAAGAAAGGTTCTCCTAAAGGTTTCAATATTGCCTGTTCCAGGCCACAGCACCTTACCACTTATGGCCCTTTTTATAGAGCGCCATAGGACCTGTTTAAAGGTCCTCCAAAAAGGCAGGTCCACCCAAACCACTAAGTCGACTTCACTCCATTTAATCTTCTCGGTTCTTTTGTAATTGCCGTCTAAAACCCAAGAGTCACAAGAAAGTTCTTCTTTAAGAAGAGGAAAAAGTTCCTCATCAGTTCTCCCCTTCCAGTCGGGTAGCCAATGAAGTTCATCAAGACCCACGTACTTGGCCTGCATTTTCTTAGCTAATGCCTAGGCCAAAGTAGATTTACCAGGGCCACTTGTTCCTACGACATTAATCTTTTTAATCTTTCTAATTTCTCTATTTGTTTCTTTGAAAATTTGAGGGGTAAGCATAGTCTTCTCCTTTTTTGAGCACGAGTAAACCTCCAAACCACCAAGGTTCGGGGGGGGTGTAAAAAAAATTGAGAAGGTGCCGGAGCCTAGGTTGCTAGATTTTTTTTAGCAGCGCCTGGGTCGTCAACCATCACTTACCAAAATTTTGGCACAAATTTGATCTTACTTGAGATGAGCTTGTAACTCAAGGGGAAGTTTAGGACAGGTAGACCATAGTCTTTACCGATATGCCACCAACAGGTGGAATAAAAGCAATCTGACCTTTAGTCGCCTTTGAAATAGGAGTGCTCTCCCCATTGGTCATTCTCTCTATGATCACGACCTTTTCTCTGCCCTCGGGAGAGAGAAGTTTTAAGGTATCGCCGGTTTTAAGACCACTCTTTGATTTAATCCACACCCCAATATGCTTCTTCTTTTTAACGTCCACCACTTCTCCCACGAAACTATCATCTCTTTCTTGCAGACGGTGGTTCTTGAGTTTCTTAAAGAGTACGTCCGTTTTATTGACGCGAAAAAAGCCTTTGGTGACACTGCGGCCATAGGCCTCTTTAACTTCATCAAAGGTGCTTGACCCATTAGCGAGGAGTAAGAGCAACTCAACGAAGTTTTGTTTTCCCAGTCCACAAATGGGGTCAAGACGCCAGTGAAGATGAGCGACTTTAGCGAGTTCTCTTTGGGTAGAGGCCAGTTCATCAAAAATAAACTGATCTTTAGTATTGAGCATGAAGGTGCCATGAGCATTTTCAATGATGGGAAAGCCCTTATGGGGGCTCTCCTCTGAAGTACCTTGCACAAAGTAGTTATCGTTTTCTCCACCATAGAGCGGACTGACAAGTTTACGGGGAGTATAGAAAAGAAGAATGGGTCCTAATCCCAAAACTTCTAATTCAAGATTCAACTCCTCCCCTAAAACTTCTGCATATTCTCTTATTGTTTTTGCGGGGAGCTGTGGGCTCACAACAATTCGCTTGATTTTCTGTGGCCACACACGATGCCATGACTTTAGGCCACGAAGATTGTGGTTGCCATTTTCAGCGATAAAATGAAGTTCACCCTGATAATCAATTTCTTTAAGTGCGTAGAGAAGGCCGGGGTCTTGCACGCGTAGGCCATCAAAAATCTCTGAACCAGAATGAGAGTGATCAAAAAGCCCTTGGGCCTTTAGCCCGTAAAAAACACTGCCAAAGACCTCTTCAGTCATAAGGATATCCCACTGAAGCATGACCGTGTAATCCCTCTTCTTAAGTTCGCGAGCAAAATCTAAACACTCTTCTTTTGTAAAATTAAAGAAGCGGCTCACTTCTTTAAAGCCCAAAACCAAGGTCACCTCTTTTTGAAGAGGACTAAGCTCATCAGCTCTCTTTAAAAGTTCTTCGACTTGGATTTTTTGATAGAGGGCAAGGGTCACTTTCATTGGGCTTCCCCTAAGTCACTCTTATAGACTCGAATGATATTGTAGGGCCTTGCCCCAGATATCGCCGGCAAGCGCCAAAGCATGCCCGGTCTTGATCTTTCAAATTGCTCACCTGTCACGTCTTCAATACTAGTGATTTTATGAATTTGACTAGGTCCTCTAAAGGGCATCAACTCAAGAGTGTCGCCTACACTAAATGGACTTCTTACTTCAGCAAGCATGTAACTGGACTCTCCAGCTTCAAGAACCATTGCTCCCATATTAGTTTCCGATTGTTCATGCTGTCTTTCATCATAGATGGAATCACTTCCCGCTGGCTTATCTAAGGAGGCCGTGGTGTAAGCACGATGACTTACTTTAGAAAGTTCTTCTTCCCAGCGATAGAGGTCTTCACTCAAAAAGTGACCCTTTTCTTTGTAAAAGGCCAAGGCCTCACTATAGACCTTTGAAATGGTTCCAGCATAGTGGTGGGACTTCATGCGGCCTTCGACTTTTAAAGAATCGATACCGGCATCAATAAAATCCTGAAGAAGTCTTAATCCGTTGAGGTCTTTTGAGCTCATAAAGTGAGCATACTTCTTTTCTAGTCCCTCACCGTCAAGAGAGTACTCGAAGCGACAACTATGAGCACAGCCACCGCGATTGGAGTCACGCCCCTGAGTGTAATTGGAAATCACACAATGACCTGAGTAGGCCATGCACATCGATCCATGCACAAACATCTCAAGTTCAATATCCACTTCTTCTTTGATTTTCTTTGCTTCACTTATCGAAACTTCACGACCGAGAACAATACGGTCAACTCCTAAGTCCTTCCAAAGTTTAGCGGCCTTGGCATTGAGACAAGATGCTTGAGTTGAAAGGTGAACCGTAAGGGAGCTATATTCTTTGACGGCCTCCACTACACCACGGTCACTCACAATAACCGCATCCACCTGACACTCCTCAAGGAGTTTGAGAAATTCGGGAAAGTCTTCAAAATCTTGGTCATGGAGAAAACTATTGAGGACCACATAAACATGGGAGCCATGCTCATGAGCAAAGGCCACCCCTTCCTTTAATTCTGAAGGAGTGAAGTTGTCTGCGGCCGATCTTAATCCGAACTTCTGACCACCCAAATAGACGGCATCAGCTCCATAGGAGACAGCAACTTTAAGCTTTTCCAAAGAACCTGCGGGGGCCAAGAGTTCTGGGACCCAGTGTGTCATCAAGACCTCGATTTTTCCTAAGTTTCGGTTTTTACTAACAGAAAAGTCCGATACAATAAAGGGAACAGATGATGACTAAGTAAAAAAGCACCAGGGAAGTGGCCTTGAATATTACTTAAGTCATCGAAAACACGGATAAGGCATCAAGCTGAGGTATTTTTGCTAGGAAAGCTTAAAGGAATTTTACTCATCGCTGTCATCGGCGCCGTGGCCTATGGGGCTTGGCGCTTTAGTCAAAACCCGCAACAAATTTACCCCTACCCCTATCAAATGGGGGCCTTCAACCCTCAGGAGCTTGAGCTTGCCAGTGAGGCCGATGTTCTCATCGTTGGTGATAGTGCTGGTGTTTATCTAGAACCCTACCTTAAAGTTTTTAGGGAAAAGACTGCACCTCATCTTAAAGAGCCCCTTAAAATTTATAATTGGGCAAGAAGTGGGGAAACATTGGCCCATGTTTTAAAGAAGGTGAAGTCTCTTAAGAAATTGCCCCTTCTGATCCTCTATCACGGTGGACTTGATGAGATGGACCAAGCGCGCTTTGATCTTGAGTCAGTCAAATACATTAAGAAGAATATCACCCTTACTAAGAACGATGGCCTTCTCACCACCATCATTAGTTTTCCTACCCTTGGCCGCCTCCTGTATTGGCCTCATCAAAAAGTAAAACTGCCCTTTTTTAGTGCCGATGAAAAAGCCCTTTTGTCTCCCCTTCCTTCGGACTTAAACCCCAAGAAGGCTTTAGAGTCCCTAGAAGTTTTCTATGAGATTTATCGCTGGGAAGCTCGTGAACTCTTTTCTCATCTTAAACTAAGAGACGCGCGAATCTGGGTCATCCCTCAAGCTTTCAATCTTAAAGTACCTCCCAGTCGAACTTGTGAAAACTCAAGTAACCTTGAAACGGAGAAGGCCCTCAAAGATGCTTCAAAACTCATTATTAGTGGAAAAACCAAGGAGGCCTTTTCCATTGTCAACGCCATCCTTCAAGGAAATAAGACCCACGCCCGTGCCCTCTACACTATGGGTAATCTTATGATGAAAAGGGGCGACTTTCCTTCCGCCAGACGCGCCTATTACCAATCCATGCTCTATGACTGTGGCCTAAGGCGTAGTAATCCCTTGATGCTAAAGCTTCTGTTAGAACAAGCGGAGAAAAAAGATTTTCCGATCATCAACTTTAACGAAATGGTAACCAACTTCTTAGGAAAGAATATTCTCTTTGAAGACCTGCGAAAACCTCAATCAATCTATTATGAAAAACTCACAGAAAATCTCGTGGAAGAATTTCTGCGTTTCCTAAAAAAGTAGGATGACTTTATGGCCGGTAAGAAAGTTTCAGGACCCCTTACAAAGAACGTCAAACCAGGTGAAATGATCTGTGTGGCAGGAGAGAAAAATGCTGACCTCTTCATCATCCACTCTGGAAAATTATTAGTCTTTGTTACTGATGGTACCAAGGTGACTCCTCTCGCCTATCTTAAAGATGGAGAATACCTCGGAGAGCTGAGCTTCTTTGATAAGCAACCCCGAAGTGCCCATGTCATCTGTGTAGAAGAGGCCACCCTGATTCAAATTCCTGTCACAGAAATCAATAAGCAATTTCCCCAATGGCTGCAAACCATCGCCATCTCTATCACTAAGAAGCTAAGAACATCTTCAGATCTTATTCGTCAAAAAGGTATCCGCCGACAAAATGTGGAAACCATCAAACCACTCTCCATTGAAGAGCAGAGAAATACTTATCAGGCACTACAAAACTATCTTGACGCCAATCCCAGTATTAAAGAGGAAGTAGGATTGTAACGGGTTACAGGTTACAGGTTACAGGTATCAGGTATCAGGTTACAGGTTACAGGTATCAGGTTACAGGTTACAGGTTACAGGTATTAGGTTGCAGGTATCAGGTTACAGGCTACAGTTTAATCTGTAGCACCTCACCAACCTGCCCCCTGGTCCCTGAAACCTGAAACCTGACCAAATCGTTCAGTTTCCTTTTGTCTTCAAACACGTCATTTTGCCCCTGAAACACACCATTTTGTGGCCTAAAACTTGGCACAGGCCCTGCAATGAATTCATTGGGTGACCATGAAACCAAGGAAGGTTGAATAACGCCTTACATTTCCCCTGAAGCATTCAACAAGGAGGTTTGAATGGCTTCAAAGAAACTGGTGGGAATGCTGTGCCTCTCTCTTAGCTTACTCTCCATCTTGACGTCCGAGGGTCCGCTAAAGAGGGCACCTAAAGATGATGAAGGACTGCGGCCTAGGCCGTCTTCAAATCTTCCCGCCTAGAATAAGGGGTCGTGCGCGGCCCCTTATTTAGTTATGACTATTTACGAATAACAAATAAGACCCCAATAAGGATCAAGAGAAAGGAGATGCCCATCCTCATAGTGAAGGCCTCTCCTAAAAATGTTACGGCCACTGTTGAAGCAACAACGGGCTGTAAGAAAATAAAGAGTCCCACCACATCACTATCAACTTTAGTGAGGACAATATTGTTAAGAAGATAAGTGAGGCAGGTCGCCCCAAAAATGGAATACAGAAGGGCCGGTAAAAAGTTTCCAGCAAAGGCAGGAACGAGGGGCTCAGAAAAGAAGAACCATGCAGGTAAGAGAAGTGAGCCCCCTACCCAGAACATATGGGCAGAACCTACAAGAGG
>JAUIBX010000024.1 GCA_030427595.1 Bacteriovoracia bacterium
GTACCTATTACTGTTATACCAAGTTTGGTAGGTACATCTGTAGTAATAGGGGCCATATGATTGGTATCGCCTATGGTCACCCCATCTGTGCCCGTTCTGATCGTGGTGCTACTTGGCCAGTTCGTTACTAATATTTAATAAGAGTTCACAAGTTAGAGGTTGATCAAGTCTACTTTACTTTGATCAACCTCACTTTTTCGACAAAAATTCTGATGCATAGGAACGCCATAATAGCTTAGGGTTAAAAGACTTTTTCCTTGATGCTCAACCCATTCCAGAGGAAAAGACTCATAGGTTTTTAAATCACTAGGAATTAAGAATATCCGTCCATCACTAAAAGAAAAGCTGCCCTTAGAGGCCACAACTTTACCCCACGCAGGATATTCAAAATCTTTATAATTCATATATTTCACAAACTTCTTTTCTTTTAAGGAGAAAGCCACACTTGTTAAATCGGAAAAGAGTGGACATAGGTCGAGACCAAGATGATTTAAAATTTCTGCGTGGCCCTCAAGTTGAAAAGCTCCCGCAGGCGGTTCTTTGAGACTAAAGCGTGATTCTTGACCATCCAAAATAGCTAACCTCAAACGATTTTTAAAGAATGCGCCCCATTGATCCCGAACCTGCTCTTTGAGGACCTGTAAATTCTGATGGTGATGGACAGTCAGACCTATCGTTCCTACCATGGTAAGAAGTAAAATGATTTTCTTTGCGGGGTTTAAGAAATGCATTGTCTTTAAGTCTAACCTATCCAAAAAAGACAAGCTAGCAGACCCTTAAAAAGCTATAATGGGACAGATGCTCAATAACTTGAAAACATTCTTTGGCACAGACAAGGGTTTTAAACCGCTATTGTTGATCACTCTTCTCTGTCTTTTCGTCTCTCCTCTTCTCCTTCATAAAGAAGTCAACAGTATCGAGGAGTGGCAAAAGGCCCTCACGGCCAAAAGCTTTCAAGACAATCTACCACAAGAGCTAAGCCAGTTGGCCAAAAGTCAAGAGTCTCCCCTTCACTTGGCCAAGACCCTCAAAGGTCACTATTGCGGTGTCCTTGATCATCTTCTTCTTATCTTAAGATTTAATCACAGCGGTCAGCTCGCTCTCTGGATTAAGCATGTCACGGATAAGAGCTTTGACTTTCCTCCTCAAACAAAACCGCAACAATATAGTCGCTTCTTTATTGAAGGAGAGCGCCTTCATTGGTCCTTTAATATCCATGGTAAGCCAATGAGCTTCAAAACCCCCCTCAATCTCAACCTTAAGACTGGTCAAAAGATTCCCTTCTTTAAAGAAGGAGACACTTTCTTTTCTCAAGAAGCCTGTCATAGTCTTAAAAACCTGTAGCTAAGTGGTGCTGGTCTTTTCCCGTAACTTTAAAAGAAGGCTCGCCTTTAAATCCTTGGGTAAATCGTTGGCAACGGCAAGATAGAATCTAATGGCGCGTCTTACTTGATGTGCTGTTGATTGGTTGAGGACTTCTAAAGCTTTTTGGTACTCCTCTTCTGGAGGGAAATCCCACATTGAAAGCTCACGGGGCTCATAGCAATTATTAATGGTTAAACGCAGACCCTTATCCTCTACAAAGTCCACTACCCGAGGTAGCTCATGCCAATTAGATTTCATCACCAAAAAGTGAAGAGTCAAATTGAGAGGGCCTAGTCCTCTCGTAAGCCGATCTTTTTCATACTCCCTGAGGTCATCAAGAGTCTTGAGGACAACCTCAAGCCTGCCTTCCTTACGAATTTCGCAATAGAGTTCAGGATCTAAACTATCAATAGAGAGGATAATATTTTTAACTTTTATTTTATCGAGGGATTCTTTAATTTTAGCTGTCAATTTCCAATGAGCATTGGTGGTAAAGGACCACAAGACTTCAGGATTAACCGCACTCACAGCATCAATAAGACGATAGGTATCCTTTTGGATAAAGGGCTCACCACTTAAGAGCTCAACTTCTTTAATATGGGGAAAGAAGTCGGTATCGGCCCGTTCCCAAAAGCCAATACGATCATAGAGGCCATTTTCCATCATCCAAATATCGCACATGGTGCACTTCAGATTACATTGACCATTGAAATTGGCCGTGAGTTTAAGAAAGGACTGGCCTTGCTCCGGGCTTAGCTCAATCTCAGGAAAGAGGGTGTAATTATCGCTTGAGAGATGACAGGCATCGTTCTTGATTTCCTTTTCACAGATTCTAATGTTGCCCGTCAGAAACTCTTGGCGCCACTCTTTAAGAAAGTCGCTATTCCAAATTTCTTCGAGACCATTCTTTTGAATATTGCCTACCACATGCTTAGTGCCCTTTTGGCGGCAAATGCCCACATCCCCATTGGGATTAAGGATCATATTACTAAAGGGCACGATACAGAACTTTTCTGGTAGACCATTTTTCGCAAAGAGCTCTAATAGCTCTGTGGGCGAGGGGTATTTTGACAGGTTGTTATTTTGGCCGTTCTTTTGGGACATACAATAAGTCTAACATTAGTTTGTCTGTTGTTCATGGTATACTGGAGTCATGCCAGACTCACAACCATCTAATATTACTAGGGTTTATACTGAAGAATTCTACTTCGCCGAGGCCAAGAAATACCTAAAGATCAAGGGTCCTCTCGCCATGGAGATCGTCCATGACCACATGTACCCTCTTCTTCGCTATGGCATGAAGATCACCATTTCAAGAGCACAGGACGGCCAAATTCGCCCAGGTCGCCTAGCCTGTTTTTGGCAAGAAGGAATGATCAGACCCTGCCTCATTGAAGAGGTTGATGACCAAGGAAACTTTAGAGTGAGTTTCTTTAATAGCGACGAGGATCTTGGAATCATTTCTTCAAAATACTTTTTAGGAGAAATCACTCGGCCCAAATGGTCTTGGTGGGCGCGCCTCAAATATCGCTTTCTTACTTCCAAGAAACAGCGTTAAGAAAGCGGGCCTTCTTGCAAGAGACGTAAAAGTCCCTCAGTTCTGGAAAAATATCGAGAAACTTGTGATCATAGCGCTTGTCGTACTCACCAATAAAGCCATAGAACTCTGAGCGCAGAAAAGTTCGCTCAACTCTTTCTTCATGGCCTCCAGCTTGCTTTTCTTTCTCAATTTTCTCTTGAGAAGTCTTGAGCCAATGATAGATTCTTTGCATCTTATTCATTTCAAAGGAAGTAAAGACTCCACTTTCTTGCATGATAATGGTCGCCTCTTTGACATTTTCCAAAAGAGGTCCTTCTACAATATTGGCCCTTAAATATTGGGGCTCTTTAAGGTAGCTGGTATCCATCACCAAATGAGGATACTTCTTCTTGAGAGCGGCAACCTCGGCCACTAACTTATGAACAGTCGGCAAGGAGAGAATATTGAAGGTGTTCATCAGTGTCACTTTAGAGCACGCCTTACTTTCAAGAAAGATTTGTAAGTGATGGATGAAAGTATCGTAATTCAGACCCTGACGAATATATTCGGCCTGTTTGCCTACAGCATCGACACTAACATAGAGATGAAAAGAATGAATGACTTTCTTTTCGGCCATCTCTTCAAGGAGCTCAAGAAAGCGATCGAGGCGCTTGCGATCGACGCCCAAATTCGAGTTGACTGCTAACTGCAACTGAGGTTGCGGGTTTTTCAGACAATAGTCTAAGACCTGATAAGTGTGCTTACTGAGAAGAGGCTCGCCACCGGTAATACGAAAGACTTGCAGCTTATTCCAAATATCGGGCAACCACTTCCAGAAGGCCTCAATAAAAGGGTTGTTCTCACCATGACCTGCCCCCTGCCACTTGGGATCAGGCATGCGGTGGTCCTTAAGCTTAATAGGATAAGGGCCATGCTTTTGCATCTCATTTTTAATAGAGCTACTGATATCCGCAAGGCAATAACCACAAGCAAAGTTGCAGGCATTATCAAACATCACCTCGAGGTAGCGGGGGGCAATGTCTCCTTGGTCACCAACTTCAAGCACTTCTTCCACATGGGGATAAGACCAAGGGTCCAGTGACTTCACCATACGGTCACTAAAGTGCTCCCCAGGAGTGTCTTCAATATTCCAACAATAACTGCACTCCTCCGGACGCTCACCACGTAGCATCTGGCCGCGCACTTGTTTTTTAAAGGGAGTATTATGCAACGCTGCCGGGTTCTTACGAACTTCATCAGGGTCAATATTATGGCGCTTAGGGTGGTGGCAGCTGTGATTAGTGCCATGCAAGAGATCAATGGTCACCTGAGTCCACTTGGCCACGCAGAAACAGGGGGAAATATCGTTGATCCTCTTCACCTTTTGAGGATCAAACATCTGATCAATTTCCTTTCCTTTACTTTGAGAGCTCAATTTCTCAACACCTTTTAGGCCAAAGTATTTAGCCTCGAATTATTTGCAAAGTCATTCTACCAGCTTATTATGGTGTTAGATGAACATTCTCACAAGAATACCGCAGTGCAAATAGGCACGGGCCCTTATGAAAGAGGAAAAACTATGAGCAATTCCATTCTCGATAAATCAATCAAAGTTCAAGAAGACCTAGTCGCTAGAAATAACGATGATGGCACTATTGTGGTGATGAGAATGGATGAATCAAACCTCTTCTTTAAGATTGATGGAGTGGCCGCAGAAGTCTGGAAAGGCTTAAATGCCAATAAAAACCTCAAACAAATTTATGCTGATATCAAGGCCGGCTATGATGTCTCTGATGATCAGCTTCTCAATGACATGGAGGCCTTTATTGGTGACCTCCAAAGCCGAGACTTAGTTCAAATCAGCTAATTCTTTTTTACAAGATATCCCAATTGATAGGCCTCAAGGAGGCTGCCCTGCCAGGGTCCTTTGTGGGGGTCATCTACCTCAATAACTCCCCACTCCTCAGTTGACGAATTCTCATTTGCCTTCGCCCACGGCAAAAGCGACCAATCGGTGAGGTTAAGGTCTCTCTCTCTCCATTCTCTTTTCTCCCTTTGAGCTCCGTAGGCCTCAAAGAATTGATGGGCATGAGGATCTTCATAGCTTGTAAATACCTGCTGAAACTTCTTTGAGTTTTTAGGATGCTTTTTTAAATCGAGACCTAGAATAGTCTTTTGGCGAAAATCCAACATCTCCTGCACCAAAGAACTCAACCTTAGTCGCCTTTGTTTGAGACTAGGCCCTCCCTTTTTAAGAAGGTTCACTATCTTTAAGCAATCCTGCACGGCAAGTGAGCGCGTTTGGTAGTTCTCTTCCTTGGCCACAGACCTTTCTTTGAACTCTTCTAAGAAGTGGGCCAGCTCATAAGTCAATTTATCTCCTCTTAAGAAAGGACCCCTCTCACCTAAAGAGACATCAAAGAGCTTTACTCTCTTGGGGTAAAGACGCCCAAAATTTTGATGACCACCCCAGTTGGTAAGAAAGAGGAAAGCTCCCCCCTCTAGGGCCATCTGGGCGGCCATACCAAAATTTTCATCACTATGAAGGCTTGGACTAACAAAGACACATCTTTCCTCTGTCAGCTCTTTTGCAATATCTTCACGGGAAACAAAACCTCTAAAGAAAATATCTCTGTCTTCTTCTAGGACGAGCTCTTTACAGAGCTCATGCAATTCTCTCTCGTGGCCGTGACTCTCCATGCCCATATTGGGACTTCCCAATTGATCTTCTTTGCCAAAGAGGTGTAATTCTAAATTCTGAAACTTCTCCTCTTTTCTTTTAAGTTCAGAAAATGCCCACAATAAAGTGGGGAGATTCTTTTGGCGTGAAAGGCGACCAATATAAATGAGTTTATGAATACTCTCCTTCCCTGCAAGAGGTGGAAGATATGAGGGCGAATTCTCAGAGAAAAAATGAGTTTGAAAGTAACGGGCGTTGGGGAGGGTGCATTTTAAAGCACATTCATCTCCAGGGCAGGTACCAATAAAGAGATCGGCTTCAGTGAGAAGCTCGCCAATATCATAGGTAAAGAGAGGCCAAAGTCCAACTGAGGCAAGTCCATGCAGGTAGAAAACCCAAGGGGCATCATTTTGAAAGGAAGAGCGGATGACCTTAAGAGTGGCCGCAATCTGTGCATTGAAGGCCTGAACAACTACAATATCGGTCTCTATAATTGCCGCGGCATAGGTCTTTAGGCCCTTTTCGCCAAGGGTGTCAACTTCCACTCTTGTAAACAGAGCTTGATGATCCTTTGCATACTGGGACCACACACTCTCGATACCTGGCAAAATCTCTTGCATGGAGGTCCAAACTTTATTTTGTTCTGTACTCAGAAAGAGGATTTTCATGAGATGCCCTCTTTCTTTTTTATGAGGTAGTCCTCTAACACTAAGTAACGAGCTTGAGAATTTCTTAGGAAATGAAGAGCATCCTCTGGAGTTTCGACAATGGGTTCTCCCATAATATTAAGGCTAGTGTTAAGAAGAAGAGGGGCAAGACCGAGCTTTTGACAGGCCTGTAGTAGCTCATAGTATTTTGGGTTTTGCTCTTTCATCACTGTTTGCATGCGACAAGTTCCATCTTCATGCATCACTTCTTTTAAAAGCTCCCTCTTCTCCTCACGAATGGGAGTAGCATAGGTCATAAAAGGGTTTTGCATGCACTCTTCTATTTCAAAGTATTGGTGGGCCTCCTCCCACAGAATACTCGCCCCATAGGGACGAAAGTCTTCTCGAAATTTAATGGTACGGTTAAGATGGTCCTTAAGGCCAGGCCTATCAACTCGAGCAAGAAGACTGCGATGACCGAGGGCCCTAGGCCCACATTCAGAGCGTCCATAGAACCACGCAATGATCTCCCCTGCCTTGAGAAGTCTAGCAATTTCTGAGAGGTCTTCTGTTTTCTTTACGTCAAATTCGTCATTTAATTTATCAAAGAATTCTTGTCCTCTTTCATGCCTCTTTCCAAAGGCCGAGTGCTGTATATTCAACTGACGTGGTTTGACTTGTAACCCACCTCTTTGGGTCGCCAAAGCCATGGCCAAGCCTAAACCAACACTTTCATCTCCGGGATTTGGAACAATATAGAGACCATCTTTCCAAACCTGATGGACCTTCCAGTTGGCCGTGCAGTTGAGAGCACAACCACCGCTATACACTAGGGGGATAGACTTCTTAGGGAGGTCTTTAAAAGGACCACGCCTTTCTTTAATATCTCCGACAAGAGATAGAAGTTCTTTTTCAAAAGCCTCTTGAATAGTTGCTGCACAATCTTGCCAAGTTTTAAGGTGAGGAGAATTTTGCCATTTCTCTTTTCCTCCTCCTTCAAAAGTACAGTCCCACGGCAAACTTTTTTGGAGGTTAAAAAGGTCTTCCCCTTTATAAAAGCTGGTGCCAAAAGCAGCTAGACCCATCACTTTCCCAGAGGAAAAGGAGTCATTGAAAATAAGAGTCGCACATTTCTCATAAGCGGAACCAAGGCCATCACTTAGCTTATGAGGAACGCCCTCCACTTCCCGATAAACAAGGCCTTTCTTGTATACACCTAAGAGCTTGCCCTCTTTCCACCAATAGAGGCTGATATGCTCAATCTCCTGTGGTTCCAGGGGAAGCTCACTAGGCCACGTCTCAAATTCACTGGTGGCCATCTGGGCATAATCCTCGCCCTTCGTTCCTCCCCCATCAATGACTAGGATGAGGGCCTCTTCGTAAGGCATGAGGGTAACGGCACTATAAGCATGGGCCATATGGTGGGGAAGAGTAATGAGGTCTTGATTAAAATGGGACACAAAATTGTCTAAATCTTTCTTTTTCAAGAGTTCATAAAAGAGGGACTTCTTTTCATAAAGGGTCTCAATAAACTGAGGTGTAGTAATATCTCTATTGTCGCCAATTCCTTCGTATTCCTTTTGGAAGGCCTTCACCTCTTCAAGAAGTTCTAAAGGCCAGCGCCCACTCCACTTTTGTCGCAACCATCTTTCAAGGATGAGGACCTCCCACGAGTACTCTCCATCCTGATCGAGTTTAAGCTCACAGATATTAGCGTTGGCAATTGTTTTCCCCATGCCAAGAAAAACTTTTGGCTTAAGAGACATACTTGGCCTCTCTTGCAATAAAATCATCACCACTTTCTTTAACAACCTTTAATAGACTTAAGGCCTCAGAAAAATCTTCTGGAAAATGAGACAGAAGCTCTATCACCCCCTCCACATGAAGAACAAAATTGATATCGCCCCATTCACCAAACCATTGCCCATAGAGACCCCAAACTTCCCAATGAATTTGCGCTTTAAAGACATCAAAAAAGAGTCGGGGGGCATTTTGAAGTTCTTCTATATCCTTTTTCCTGCACTTGGTAATCGTGGCAGGACCAAGCCAAAGTTGGGGGTAGCAAGTAAGAAACCACAAATGATAATGAGGATTTTCGATATAAAAGGAATTCAACGTTTCCGGGTCATGCCAGTTTCGAGAAAAAAGATCTCTCATGAAAGATTCAAAGGCTTTCTCTTCTTTTGAAATCTGGCTTAACTGATACCAAATATTTTGGTGAAGGTAGTCCAAAAGCGACTCTGTATTCTCAGGCAAGTTTTCTAATTCAGGAATCTCAAGCAATGTTAGAAAACGACGCACCTTTTTAAAACGCAGAGGATAATTGGTCTCAAGTTTATGATGATCACTCTTTATCCAGTTTAGAGCAAAGGCCATTTTGTCACTTAGAGGGACTTCATCTTTAAAGTCTTCATAGGTCTTTTCTAGGGTTTCCAATAGTAGAGGGTCTCTTTTAAGTTCGATGCCATTGGCAAAGGGGAGAAACTTTCTTAGAGATTTTTTATCATAAACCACCAGCTCACCCAAATGAGGGAAGATCTTCTTCCAAAAATGATACTCTCCCATAAGTTGCTTTCGCTCTTTTTCACTGAGCTCAACTGATGAATAAAAAGTGAGGTCAATATCGCTGTAACCAAAGACCACATCCCCAAAGAAGAGGCTGTTGCGATACCAAAGCTGTCCATTGAGCTTTTTGACTGAAAAAAGCCGCCACCTCAAAATTAGAACTGGCAAGAGATAGAGGAAACGCTGAATCTTTTCAGGGAGTATTTTACCAATAAGGACGACAAACTCTTGAGACCAAGAACTCAAAAGTATCCTCCAGAAAATTTAGTCTGGGCCAAGTCATCCCCGAGATTTTTAGCAAGCTCTAGGAGTCCTGAAGAGTAGTAGAAAATCTTATAGTAATCTTCTATTTCTCTATTAAATTGGGGCTCTCCCTGAAAAAGTGCTCCAGAGGGAAATTGGAGCTGCTCATAAAGGCGAACTCTTAAAGGCTCCTGCCATTTCGGGGTTTCAAATAAAGACAGCTTCATGCCGTGATAAGGACTAAGGCTTACCAGCGTGGCATCATCCCTAACTCGCGCCACTTCTTTAATAAGCGGACTTGTGTAACCTTGACTTAACCAGCGATGCTCTAAAGAGGAATCACTTAAAAAGGTCCGTTGAGGATTACAATGAATAAAGGAGGTCTCCTTAGCATAGAGATGGGACAATTCCTCAAGGTCGACCATTTTGGCCTCCTTAGGAAAAAGCTCACGCACAAGATTAAATACGTCTGCCCTTTTTTGATTAAGAAAATCTTCGCCGCGCATAACCTGAAATAATGGCAAGACATAAAGAAACTGAGCTTTATCTTTGTAGGGTTCAAGAAGTCGCGATAAATTGGCCTTCTTTTGGCCCTCATGAAGATTAATGGCGATGACCAAGTTCTTCGATGAATTCGCCCGTGGCCTCTCAGGAGTATAGGAAACTGTTTCATAGAGATAGATATGACTTTTCCAAGCTTCGGGAACGACAAAGGCCAAGTCACGATGAATGAAGACCTTTGTCTGGAGGGCCAGAGGTCTAGGGTTAAGATGAAAGAATCGCAAAAGAAAAACGAGACCATCTCTAAGAAGGACATGAGAGAAACTATTGAGAGCACCTAGTTTCTTAATTTCAAAAGAATAGAGCGGTCTTAAACGGGAAAAGTAGGCCTTTGAGTGAGGAAGCATATACTCAAGGTACTTTTCATCAAGAGAGTCTTCATTATTCCAACTCGGGCGCCTGTTAAAGAGGTTGGTTTCCTCATTGGCCATATCACCAAAGAAGCTGAGGTCTTTAATACTCATTTGTCCTCCTTGGTGCTTTGACCATAACCACGATAGAGCTCGTGATAGAAGAGGCTATATTGACCAGAAGCTCCTCTAAAAGGAGCATTGGGATTATTTTCAAAGAGGGAGCATAACTTAAAGAACTTCTTATTAAAGCCTTCAAAGTCGGCAGGAGAAGTTTCGTAAAACCCCTTTAGAAGAAGAGCGACATCATCAATAGACAAAGATTTATGGGCCCTCTCTCCAAGACTTCCTCTTTCCTCATTATTCAATATCCGACTTGCAGCTAGTTTTTTGACCACTGCTGCTAAAGAGGAGCTGTGGCGACCTTCACCCATTTGCACAGGAACCAACTGAACATGATCCGGGCAATAAGTGGCAAAAGAAGCGTAGCCTCCCCAATCACTGAGAACACAAGGCAGACCACAACAGAGGGCCTCTGCCACTGCCATGCCGTAATCTTCATCGTTGTGACAACTCAAGGAAACGAAGACATCACTGGCACAGTAGAGATCGGCCAACTCCTCATGGTCAAGATTACCAAGATAAGTTATCGCTTGAGATTGAGCGAGGTCATGGTGCTCTTTCAAGGCCTCTTCCCAATGAAAGAAGAAAGTTCCATCAAGGGCCTCTTTACCTAAGTAGGGCACACCTAAGTCGTCCATAGGGCCAGCAAAAACAAGCCTCGCCTGAGGATCAAAGGACTTCTTGTAGGCGCTAAAAGCATAGATGAGGTCGATGATATTTTTTTGGTAACTAAGGCGACCGGTATAGAGAAAAATATTTTCGTTTTCTAAAAGCCTCAACTCTTTACGAGTCCTCTCTCTTCTTTCTTGATCAAAACGAAAAAGCTTTGAATCCACGGGAAAGGGACACACCTCAACCCCTTCAGCATTTTGGAGAAGGGAAGAAACTAAATCCTTTTGCTTTTGGGAGGCGCAAATTAACTTGAGGGGGAGTTTTTTTTCTTCGAGGGCCTCTACTGCATTTTTCCAAAGGGGGGCCTGTAAGATAAAGTCACCAAAGAGGTGCACCACCATCGGAACTAATTCCCTCTCAGAACTTTGATGAGCAAGTCCCTTAATAAAGCCCTCGGGGTGTGGGTAGTGGTCAAGCCAAACCACCTGATCAAATTGACCTTCTAGAACTTTCTTAGCGAGATCAAAAGACTCCAGTGCGTCACCACCCCTTTTAAAAGTCATGATTTCATACTGGTGGTCATTCTTTTGGCAAAAGTTCTCATAGGCCGCCACCAGGTTGCTTGTTATGCTCTGACAACTTCTCCAAAAAGAAGCATTCTCTTTTTTGATGAGGGCCAATTTCATGGGCTTAGCCTGTGCAGTCCTTACTTTGAAGTGATAAAAGCCGCTATCTCGAGCGTATCTCTACAGTATTTTAATGATATTATAATAATATCATGGGTTTGAGATCATCCCCAAGCCTTGTTGGATAGGAAAATGGAAAAGAAAGCGCCCTTTGATATTGAAGTACTTAGAAAGAAGTTGGCCTCAGGCGAGCCCCATCAACTGACTGTGGTGAGTGATTCCATGACCCCACTCATCAAGGTTGGTGAAGAAATCACCATTAAGGCCAAACCTGCCCCAGAGAATTTGCAGATTTTTGATATCGTACTCTTCTATCAGGGCGGTCGACTCAATGCTCATATCTTGACTAAAATAGACAAAAATAAAGACCAACTCATCACCCGCCCTTTAAAAGACCCACGCCACCAAGATTATCCCTTGAACTATGACGACCTTCTTGGGGTCATTAGCAACAAGCAACTTTCCTGGTGGCACAAATTTAAGGTTCTTGCTGGCTCCATCTAGGAGTCGTGCCTTATAGTGGTAGTATGAAGATTTTCATAAAGCAGTTGGTCTCCTTAACATTTGCCAACATGAAGGCCCGCTACCGAAAAACGGCTGCAGGTTTTCTATGGGTGATCCTCAATCCCATCATCCTCTATTCCGTTCAGTCCGTCGTTTTTAGAAAGATCTTAAAAATAGAAGTTCCTGACTATGCTCTCTTCTTGATGGGCGGACTTCTGCCATGGATTTTTATCACCAATACCTTAGAGATGAGTATTCCCTACCTCTATAATTCTCATAATCTTCTTAGGGGTTTTCGCGTCAATCCCTTTCTTCTTATTTTGTGCCAAGTTTTAGATAATTTCTTTAATTTCATTGTCGCCTTTTTGATTGTCGTCATTCCCGTAAGTTTCTATTCATCTTCCAATCAATCTGCCTACTACCTCTTACCCCTGCCTATTTTTATTCTTTTGATAAGCATCGCAGCGATTAGTTCACTGGCCTCTCTCATGAATGTCTTTTATCGAGACACAAAGTTTGTTCTCACCTTCATTTTGAATATCATGTATTTCATCACTCCTATTTTTTATCCCATTGAGTTCGTGCCACAAGAATACCGTTGGGTTATCGACATTAACCCACTCTACTACTTGGTCGAGGCCTTTCGTTTGGCCGTTTATGGCCATTACCCAAGCCTCTTTTGGCCTGCTTTGATGAAGGCCTCGATGGTCGCTCTGTCCTTTACTCTAATCAGTGCAATTTATTGGAAACGCCGAAAAAATGACCTCTACTACTATATCTGAATCAGGACCCATCCTTAAGGTCTCTCATCTTTACTTGTCCTTTGACCTCGATCTTCAAAGAGGTCACACTATTAGAGATGTCTTTGTGAATCTTCTGAGTAACCCTCTTCAAAGCGTTCTTGGCCGCCAAGAAGTCCACCCTGTTTTAGAAGATATCTGCTTTGAACTTAATGTCGGTGAAAAGGTTGCCCTGATTGGAGAAAACGGCAGTGGTAAAACAAGCCTATGTCGTTGTGTAGCAGGCATGATAAAACCACAACAAGGGACCATCACCAGAAGAGGAGACATTCAGGCGATTTTTTCCACAGCAAGCGCCATTCACTTTCCTCTTACTGGGCGAGAGAATGCCTACCTTCTCGGTGAACTTATTTTTCCCCACCTGGCGAAAAGTGAGCTTACAGAAGTGATTGAAGAGGCCCTTGAGTTTTCTGAATTAGGAAAGTTTCTTGAAGCCCCTTTTTATACTTACAGTCGCGGCATGCAAGCGCGCCTCTTTCTCTCCGTCGTCACGGCCCAACCCACCGAACTTCTCATTTTAGATGAGGTCTATGATGGCGCTGATGAGTTCTTTCAAGTGAAAATGCAAGATCGCATGAATAAGGTTATCGAAAAATCAGGAGCCGTTCTCTTTATCTCTCATAATGCCGAACTCGTCAGTGAAGTGTGCAATCGGGCCATCGTCCTCAATGATAAGAAAGTCATTTACGATGGGAGGAATGTCGGAAAGGGCCTCGCCCTTTATAAGTCCCTCCACTCTGGGGGCTACAAAACTGGTCACCCTTGAGGGCACCCCCCTAGGCTTGCCTCATAGCAAACCTAGTAATTTCAATAAGTTAAATATTTATTGACTGTCCCTTTTCCAGCTCTTACACATGAGGTTATAATAAGTATTGGAAATTTATGATATTAGTTCGCGACGGGAGACCTTTTATGTCAGGTTCATCTAATAATTCTGGTAACTCAGGAAATGCTTCAGACAAGAAGCCTTATAGCTTCGGTGGAATTAACGATTTTAATCTCGAAGAAATTGAAAATGAGGTTCTTAACGATAGTGTCTACCTAGACGTTTTCGCAGGCTCTGATGTGCGCTTTAAAGAGAGTATTGAACCAATGACCTCTGGTCTCGCCGATGTCTTAGCGATCAACACCTACAAATATAATTATAAGACAAAGGAATTTTCTGATAAGAATTTCCCTGAAGAAAGACAGCATGGAGTTATGGCTCAGGAGCTAGAGAAAGTGGCTCCTATTGCCGTAGCAACTGACGAGTCAGGATATAAATATGTTAACTATGCACGCCTCGCACCTATGCTCATTGAATCAATCAAAGAGCTCAATGAGTTGGTTGAAAAGCAGGCCAAGCGTATTGAAGAGCTTGAAAAGAAGCTCAAATAATCCAGCTCGCTTGTCTAGCTGCTCAGAATGGACCCTCTTAAACACCCACTCATTCTAGGCCGCCAAGAAGAACTTCAAAGAAATATCGATCAAATTATTAGCGCCGGTTATCAACCGGCGCATTTTTGTTTAATGCCCTTTGTGAATATCATCCTTGAGCCCAATGGCTCTGTGGGACTATGTCGTCACAAAGGAACTGAACACTCCTTAGGTAATCTTACTCAGCATTCCTGGCGTGAGATTTGGAATGGTGATCAGGCCAAGAAATGGCGTCAAGAGTTTATTGAAGGTAAGATCAGCACCTGCCAAAAAGAGCTCAAAGACCAGCACTGTAATCTGTGCCCCCAGCTTGGCAAAATGTTTCCCAAAGAACCTGAAAGTTTTTTTTCGCCAACGATCGACAAACCTCTACGCCTCACTGCGAACTTTAACGGTCATTGCAATCTGAAATGTCAGATGTGCGATGTTTGGCAAATGCCCAATGGTTACTACACAGAGGAAAACTTCTGGAAAGAAGCACGAATGGACCTCTTTCCCCACCTTAAAGAAATCGATATGCTTTCAGGTGAACCCTTCCTGCAAGAGGACACCTTTAAACTCATTGATGAAGTCAGCGATGTTAATCCCTCTTGCCTATGGTCCATTACCACCAATGCCCACTGGCGCCTCAATAAGAAAATCACCATGGCTCTCGATAAAATCAAAATTAAAAACCTCATCCTGTCAGTCGATAGCCTTGATGAGGCCATCTATGCCAAAATCCGCGCACCAGGCCGCCTCTCTTTAGTACTCGAAAATATCAAGAGATTGCAGGACTATGAAAAAGAGCGCCAAAAGAATGGTCTTGGTGCCCTCAACTTTAATCTCAACTTCGTTACGCAAAAAGACAATTGGCATGAAATCCCCCAAGTTATTCATTACTGCCTGGAAAATAATTTTCATCCCTTTATTACCTTTTGCTATGTCCCCGAAAAGCACTCTGTCTTGAACTTTTCAAATAAAGATAGGCTTAAAGTCGTTCATCATATGATCAATACCTTTACTTGGGGTGAGCTCTGTTTGGCGAATAGGGTCCTTAGCCCCTTGATTGATTCCCTTACGCCACTCGACAAGGCCAATTGTCTGGCTAAAATGAAAGATATTAAAATGAAGTACGAATCCTCACCTTCATTAACGATATGAAAGATAAAAAGAAATAAAGACATCAGGACAAGGAGTCCCTTAATGATGCTTAAAATAGGCCTCATCCTTAGTTTTCTCTTACTTTCCTCTTGCTCTTTATTACCCCATCGAAAAAGCAGCTTCCACTGTCAGGTAAAGCGAGCCGCCTTAGATATTGGCTCCGGAAGCACAAAGGTCTTGGCGGCCAAAGTTGATAAATGTAAGCGTAAAGTTCTTGAGATCTATAGTGAAAGAAACTTTGCCTTTAAGTTTAAAGAATCCCTTCACCTCAACCAGGGTCGCCTTAGTGAGGATGACTTTTCAAAAATTAAGGGCACCCTCATTGAACTTAAAGAACAGCTTCAGGCTTCTGGAGTAGCACTCTCTGGTGTCGCCACAGAGGTTTTTCGCCAAGCAAATAATGGCCCAGGCTTCATCGCTCGTCTGTCTAGAGAAACGGGCATTCCTATAAAGCTAATCAACCAAAAAGAAGAGGCTCACCTCGGTTTTTGGGGAGCAGTGGCCGTAACAGAAAAGAACCCTCAAAATATCGTCGTCTGGGATATTGGGGGTGGCAGCATGCAAATAACCACTCAAAGAAAGGATCACCTCTTCACTTATCTTGGTAAGCTCGCCTCTGTAAGCTTTAAAAATAAGATCCTCTCTTACAAGAAGAAAAAGAGAGGCAGCCCCAACCCCATTGGAGAATTTGCGACCTTATGGGCCAGTAACCTAGCCGAAAAAGAAAGCCAGAAAGTCGACCGAGAGGTCAAATACGATGCAAATAAAAAAGAAGTCATTGGGATTGGCGGCGTGCACTACTTTTCAATTAAAAATCAACTTAGGTTAAGCCCAAATCGACCCTACTCTCTTTTTCAGCTTGAAGAGGCCATCGCTAAAAGGAGAAATTGGAGCGACCGTCAGCTCTTTGGTAGTTACAAAGAAACTGAGGTCTCAAATCTCATTTTAGTGAAGAGTTTTATGAAGGGGCTTGGCATCCAAACTGTTCTTCCCGCCAAAGTAAACCTAGCAACTGGAGTTCTTTTTAACGAAGCTCTTTGGCAATAAGATCTAAAGTGTTATTCTTTAACTATGAAAGTTCAAAGAATTACCTTTGTTGCCTTTGGTCTCACCTTTTTGGCCCTCTATCTCGCTGTCATGGCAAGGCCTTTTGAGTTTGAAGAAATCAGACTGACCTCCCTCTTTCACTCTACTGTTGATGAAGACCTGCGCCTCTTTGTCCCAGAGCTATCCAACAAGAGCCGCTTTGAACAAATGGCGACAGACTATATCAAACTAAACCCTCCAGGACTTCTGTACTTCTATCGTTTGTGGTCGCTCCTCACCAACGAAAATGAATTCCTCATGAGGCTACCACTCTTCATCATGGTCATCCTCTCACTTAAATCTCTGTATCAAATATTTTTAAAAACTATTGGGGCACAAGAGGCCATCCTTTACCTCTTCTTCATAGGGGTCATGCCCATTTGGTTTAGGCCAATGGCGACTCTTAACCCAGCATCTTTCAATCTTTGTTTTACCATACTGGCCATCAACTCTTTTTGGTCTGCGTGGGAAAAAGGCTCCTTTAATGGTAAAGCCCTGTGGTCGATCAATATTCTAGGTCTTCTCAATAGTTATCACTTTTTGCCCATTGTTCTCTTTCAAGTCCTCGCCTCTTTCTTTAAAAAGGGAGAAAGAGCTCAAAAATCTTATGCTATATTTTTTGGCTGCCTCACTCTCCTTGTGCCCATAATTTATTTTTCTATTCCCCAACCTTCGGAGGTTAATCCCATCGTCTTCTATTGGGGTGAAGTTTCCAATATCGCGCCCTTTCATGCACTTTCAAACTTCTTTATGGGGCGGGATCTATGATGAAAGATATTGAGAATCTTATCTTCTTTATTTATCTCATCACGTCCATCCTCAGTGGTTTTTACTTACTCTATAAGGCGCTTAAGAAAAAAGGAGGAGTAGACCTCCTTTTATCACTCTCCTACCTTCTCCCCTTACTCGCTTTTACTATTGCGGCTTCAATGGAAAAACGCCTGGGTCACCCCACCCAATATCTCTACCTCTTTCCCCTTTCTATGATTGTTCTCATTAAGGGTGCCAAAGACCTTCAAGTGAGCAAGAAAATCGTCTTGCCACTCTTTCTCTTGTTTTCACTCCTTGGGCTTAATAGCTACATGAATCTCTACCCTAGATTTATTCAATATTATGTCATCAAAGAAAAATCTAAATTTATTGTAAAGGACCCTCTAACTCTCAATGTCTTCTTTATTTTGTCCCATCCCTTTCACAAAGAAGTCGCGCTCTTTTATGGGGGTGTTCATAATAATATCAAAACATCTATTCTTGATATTCCAGTTGGTCCAAGAGAAATGTCCGCCTTTGTAGGCCGCTATAATAATTTTAAACGTATCAACTTAATTTTCTTAGAGAATGATTCTGTAGAAGAAAGGCTTTCAAAGGAAATCATTACTGTGATCTCCAATGCTTTTGTGATCAAGGACTTGAAATATAGTAATTTTGAAGGCAAGGACCATCTCTTTCTTAAGGGAACTCCCCTCATTATAAAAAATATCCTTTTCTCAAGAAATTGATCATTAGAGATTATTGAGGATTCTTCGAGCCTGTCCTCTTCCCAAAAGCTCTGAAAGCTCCCGGTACATCCGCTGCTGAATACCTTTTCGAGCATTGCGGTTATTCCCCATAAGGGACATTTTAAATCTCATTTGAGCCGCAGATCGTGTTTGGACTGTTTGGTCATTCCAAGGCCCCATTCCCTCACCTTCACAAATATTCTTAGCAAGTCGCTGAGCTTCAGCATTTTGAGTGCCATTGAAGCAATGAACTGCACAGGCATAGACAGGATCATAATGACTCTGATGTTCTATGCCTGTCGTGTGTAGAAATTCATGAAAAATGAGTTCTTTGAGTTTATTATGTCTCGATTCTGAACCACGGCGCCCTTGGTAGTTAGTATTATTGAGCACTTCAAAGTTAAGACTGATAAAGGGAAATTCAATTTCGACACTACGGCCTCCCTGACAATCTATGTGGGTTGATTCACCTGGAAAAACGGAAGCCATACCCAAAATATCCTCTCCTCTACTTTCTGCTCCTCTTCTATTTGCCATCTCTTGGAATTGGCGATTCGTTTGAGAGCAAATCACTTGCTGCCTTCTTAAGTCTTCTTGTGGGGCCCTAGCTGGAAAACTTGGATTACGATCATCAACAGACTGGGGACCTGTCGGAGACTCATAGACCGCTTGACCTGCCAGGCTAGCGGTTGCATTGAGATAGAGGATTCTTGAAAAGGAATTATTCTCGGGATCCTCCATATTCGAAAGTCTTCCAAGACAATTAAGGCCTTCATTAATGGCCTCCGCATAGACGTCTCGAAAGCTAATATTGTCCTCCCCATAATACTCTTTTACTTGAGCGTCACAGCTTGTTTCAAAATCAGCATGAATTTCTAGAGAATTACTTAATTCTGAATCAAACCACTGAATGCCAAAGCCTTCATCACTAATGAGTTGGCTCATTGTTCTCATCATTCTTTTATTGTTAAGATCGAAAGACTGGGTACTCATGCACTCAGGTCTCACTTGCCCCATATTCATAAATTGTAAGGTTGCAAAGCTGTAGCCCCCTTTCACTTGAAAGGCTCCTTTCTCACTGTCTCTAAAGGCCACCTCAACTTTGAAAAGAGAACTGCCTTTTTGAGGGAAATATCTTTGTCGCACACGATGGAAGCGGCCAGTGCCATATGTATAGAGCTTTTCATATACATAAGACTTACCTTTCACTGAATGATGAATCTCATCATAGAAACCATCAAGGTTGTAATCCCACTTCTTGTAAAGTGTTTCCCCTTTTCTCTGACCTAAAATATAAAAGATTGGCCGCGATTGGTTTCGTCTAGCATGGGGAGCTGTGGGAACATGAGAAAAACGTAACTCATTAACACCAGTTTTCTTATGGTAGAAAGTTTCAACAAGCTGCTTAGAAAAGCTTGAGTAGGCATCATAGCTGAGACCATATGGCCGAGTATGAAATTCAACACCTCTTTCCTTTTCATTGGCCACTACTTCCGAAGAAAAAGTTAGTGCCAATCCCAAGAAGCAAAGTCTTTGAAAAGTTAATTTAAGAGTGTTTTTGACTTTCACATTCTATCCCACTATTTCACTCTACTATTCGGCTTACTCTACGCTCAGCTTAAGCACATGAAGTCTTTTTTTTATTATCTCTCCAAGTGAGCCTAGAGCCTAAGGGAAGAAGGATTTGATAGTTAAAAGTTGTATAATTTCGGCAACTTAACTATTGGAGTAAAAAAGTTTTCAATAGAAATCACTGGCTTAAATATAGGGCAATTTAAGAGCTAAAGTGGCAACTGCCATTAACCGACAAGATTACTATGAAAACAATAATATCTGCTACTCTTCTTATCATTTCACTTACTCCTGCCTATGGATTACCTCTGCATCTGACGAGGGGTCTGGCCTCTGATTCAGGACCAATAGTTATGGGTTTAGAAACTCTTTCAACTTCCTTATGTCAGGAACACTCTAGTGACTTTTATCTTCATGATGCAAAGGCCATAAAATCCCTTATCGTAGGTGAGTATTCAAGCTTTTGTAGAGATTATACTTATGAGAAGAGACAGGAGGATTCCGAGGCGACTTCTCCTTGTGACCTTTTCTATCCAAAGGTTTTTCCAACCTATAACTTCCAGAAGAACCCCCAAGTCTTTAAATACTTTTCTGACGCTATGTCTGACAGGCTAAAGAGAAACAAGGTAAAAGTTCCCCAAAGATTAGAATATCTCAACCTTACCAATGATCAGCTTAGGGCCTATCGATATGCTTGTACGGCCCATGTTCTTAAGAATGCCGTTGATGAAGTAAGGTGGATGATCACCAAACGTACTCCCCAAGATTTTGAAAATCTCTTCTTGGAGTTGAAAGAGAAGAAGTTATTAGCGGCCTTCTTCTCTCACCCTGCAAAGCCTACAACTGAAATACT
This sequence comes from Bacteriovoracia bacterium, assembly GCA_030427595.1. Lineage (GTDB taxonomy): Bacteria > Bdellovibrionota > Bacteriovoracia > Bacteriovoracales > Bacteriovoracaceae. The sequence goes on from JAUIBX010000024.1 coordinate 20,225, forward strand.
TGTATCATTCGTCTTTCCGCAAGAGCTTAAAAGAAAACTTGTCTTTTGGTTCTTAGAAGCTGGGTCAGAGGATGAAGTAAATAGAGAGACTATTTATGAAGACACTTTTTTAGCTGTCCAGATTCTTGCAGAGGAAGCTTCCTCCATTGCTGTAGATCAAGAAACTAATCTTGATTCTTACCGCTCAAGTCAGGCAGAACTTATGATCTATCAATTCATTAAAGATTACCTCAATCTACCTCGTGACAAACAAGACCCAAAAACCGTTCAACTCCTTAAGAAGAATGGCTTCTAGATCATAGATTCGAAATATTCACAGCTTTAAGTGCCCGAAAACCTTGGCACGATAAAGTTATTTACCCATAACAGAGCTTTTCACTTAAGTATTTCGCACTTTTCGCCGTAAAGAGAAATGTGAAAATGTACTTAGTCAAAGCGTCCATTCTCCTTAGTTTCTTTGCGGGTCTTAGCATAGCTCCCGTTAGAGCTGCAGACGAACCATGCTTAACAAGCATTAATAGTAGCCAACCACTTGGGGATCAAATTGCTGGCGGAGCCTCGGTGGCCAATAGCCTCTTATGTGAGCAAGGTGGTGGTAACTTAACCATTAGAAGTGAACAGACTTTTAAAGACCTCAATGTAACAGTCGCCAGTTCTTTTTGTACTCCTTTAAGTTCTCAGACTGTTTCAGAGTCCCCAGCAGATGACCTGTGCTTTGATGGCCACCGCTACAACTACAGCGAACACACTCATTACTTTTCTCAATTTGTAGAGGCGATAGCCTCAGACCTCAGTACACAAATCAATGAGGTGCCCAGTAACTTCCAGTCTCAGGGTCTTTCAGATCAAGAAATAAGGGCGATGATGCTCATTTGCACTCACTATCAAATTCAAAAGTTGGGTGACATTCTTAATTCAGATTCAACTCTCGATGAAAAGCAAGCAGCACTTGAGCAGCTTGTTAGTCTAGGCCTTCTCACTCACTTCATTCACAGTGATGTAGGTACTCAATTTCTTGCTAATCCAGACTCCCCTCTCGAGTTCAGAACAACTGTTTTCAAACGTTATCTAGAAACAGCAGGAGAAAATAGGAGCCTAGTTCTCTCCAACTTGGAAAATATCGTCTTCATTTTGGAAGAAGAAGACCTTTTTAAAGAAGGTGAAGTTCAAATGGCAAGAACAGCAGGCCAGGCCATACGAGAATATATGGAAGCTCCTGTGCCCCAACAGAATATGCTCGTCTTGGGTCTTCTTGGCCAGGCAGAAGTTGAGGGCGCTGAAGCGGCATTGCAACGTTTTAGTGAAAATCACGAAGGCGCACATGCTGCTGGTGGTATGGGCGGCCCAGCTCTTCATGAAGGCCGTGCTCCAGCAAGTGAGAGTACTGTAGTAGCCGACAATCCGCTAGTTCCTCAGCAAAACTACCCAAATTGCGAACTCATTAACCTAGATGATTTTGAGGAATCTGATTATGCGCTTTCAAATCATTTAGCTGGTCCTGTTCTTACAAGTTTTGCCTCTGATGAAACGAATACAGACTTTCCAGCAAGACGTCCTTATCAAGAGACATGGCGCTGGCATCAAGAAATTTTTAATCAGGAAGACATCCTCGATTGGTACAACTTAGAAACAAGAATGATGACGACTGCTGACCCCATTAATGCCCTCATTAATCTGCGCCAGTACTATTGTTTTAATCAAAGAATTACCCGTGATTTTAATGCGTTCCAAGAGCAAGTGGCCGCTGGTAACCCCTCCCCCGAAAATGCCAATAGCATCTTTCAATATATTATGGAAAAAGGGGCATCTAAAGATCACCTTAGCCTTATTAAAGAACTCTACCCCTACCTTAATGAAGACAATAAAAGAGATGCCATAGGTATTGTGAAGTTCGCTCTTCTTAATACCACCTCTTCTGAAGCAACAATGTTGCGCCGCTGGCGTTTACAGACGTTAGAAGAGTGGCTTGCCCCTCATAGTAATTATTCAAATGGGCATGCCAGTTTAATTCTACAGGCCATTTCCTATGAAGGACTCGTGGAGGAAGAGGCAACTTTGGCAAGACTCTTTAGTGAAGCTTCAACCGAAGAAAATCGCACAGCGATTCTAGGTCTCTATACAAGCTATTCTTTAACAGCATCAACTGGTGGTAACCTTGACATTATTCAGGCCATCCAATCCATTGAGAATAGCTCTCAGAGAGCAGCCTATGTTGACCAACTAAGGGAATCTCTTGGTCGGGTTGGTGTCTTTGGCTTCAACCAAGGAAACCAAGCCAGTAACACCGTAGGACGAGTCCCCGTTGAGGCCATGAGAAGCACCCTTCAGCAAATGATTGCCATGACAACAGATGCTGACCTCATTGACCGCTTGGAAAGTGATATTGAAAGTAGAATAGAAGAGACTCAAGGTGTGATCGATAGTGGTGTCGCCAATGATGAACTTCCCATCGTTCCCTCTATTGGCTCAGGTAGTGGAATAACTGTAATCCCAGACTCCAATGAAAAAACCAATACAGCTATCGGAGATATGGTGGGGACTCTAAGACCTACCCGTAGACCTCGCAATAGTGAAGACCGCAACTTAGTTAATGTACAGCCCCCTGTTGGAAGTGCTCAAGGCTCTGTCTACAACCAGATCCGTGATCAAAAGCTGTCCGCACTAGAAGCACAAAACGACGAGGAAGACTCCGCTCAAGGCCCAGCAGAAGTTCTTGATGAGGGTCAAAATAACTTCTTTTCAACTCTTGGGAATGCTTTAGGAATTGGTGGCAACAATCGTCCCAAGCAACCAGCTGCTCCGGCCTTTGCCCCCGTTCAGGCTCCACCAGTTGTTGGCGAAAATTCGGTGCAGAGAGCCCCCGCACCAAACCCCTTTAATGGCCCAAACAATGGTCTAGGGAACTCAGGATCACTTACTGACTCAATTGATTCATCAAGTGACACCTCTTCAAACTCCGTGGCGACTTCTCCACGCCCAAGAAGAAATAGCAATCAGGATATTCGCGATGAAATCCGACAAATTTCAGAGGACACAAGTAGTTTAAGAAGAGAGATTGATAGCCTCGATGATAGTCCACTAGGGGCCAGACCTTCAGCACCAGTAGTCGCGGAAAATTCCACCTCAGACTCCAACGGCTTTAATGGCAGCGATCCATCGCCATCAAGAAGGGCTCCAGGCGCCACTACAGCGGCAAGTTCAGGAAATCTACCACGTTCAGGAAATATCCCCAACTCTGGAGCCAATGGCCGCAGCCCATCATCGGCCGGCGCCGCCAATGGAGTGGCCAATAACGGCGGCCCAAACCCCTTTTCTAATGGTCTTCTCGCTCCCTACGATGATCCCACTCAAGAAGATCTCGATAAGATCATTCAAATTTCATCAGAGGAAGAAAAGAACCTCCTCATGAATTATATGGCGGCCAATGAGGAGATGAGCTGCCCAGAACTGCGCTTCATTCAAAACTTCTATGATCAAAATGTTGATAAATTTATTCTCAGTAAAAGACGCCGCCCCTGGCGTGAATACGCACTGCTTGAACTAGACGGTATGAACTTTCGTTTCAACTATCCAGGCACAGTTGTCCTACGCCAAAAAATTGATGAGACTTGTGCAAATCTCGCAGGAAGAGAACAACCAAGAGAAGTAGGTGAAGGCAGTCGCGCTCCTGCATCTATCTCTGAGCCGGTAGCTCAAGATGTTGAGTTGGTTCCCGATCAGGCTCAACCGGCCACTCAAGAAAAAGGTCTCATTAAGAAATTTATGTTGAAGTTAGGTCTTTAAAGCCTACAGTCAATCTCATAGAATAACCCCATGAAATATCTCATCAGTCTCATTCTCGCTTTTAGTGTAAAAGTCTTTTCGAAGATTTTTTATCGCCTTGAGCTCACCATTATTGATGAGACCCCAGACTTTTGGGATGACATCAATGTCTTTGCCTTTCTCAATCACACAAGCCTCTTTGAGCCTCTACTTTTCTCCTCTGTCCCCAATAAGTTCTTCACTAATAACATCAAAAGAGCTGTTCTGCCTGGAGCTGATATCACTCTGGATAGACCAATTGTTGGTCGCATTTATAAAACGATCTTTCCCCAAATTGTCAGTATTACCAGAAAGCGAGATGACTCCTGGATTGACTTCATGGACCGAGTAAAGCCGGGCTCACTCGTGGTGATTGCGCCAGAGGGGCGCATGATGCGAGAAAATGGCCTTGATAAACACGGCAATCCCATGACCGTTAAATCGGGTATTGCCGATATTCTTAAGAAAACTCATGGAGGTTATCTCCTCCTTGGCTACTCCGGTGGGCTTCACCACGTACAAAAGCCTGGTCAGCCAATCATCAGATTATTTAAAACTCTAAAAATGACCTATGAACGGGTCTCTATAGAGCAATATAAGAAGGACCTAAGAGTCGACGAGCCTGGCTTTCACACCCGAGTAGTAGAAGACCTTCACGCTCGCATGACAAGAAATATACCTAGCTAGTTCATTTGACCGGCCTTCAAACTTTCAGCGGCATCAAAGCTATCGGCAGTAGATAAGCGATGGGCCCAGCGGTACTCCTCTGGTACGTCGTCTTTTAAAAGCTCTCCACCTTCCAAAAATTTATAGATACGGCCAAAGTGCTTGGTCTCAGAAGGTCCTGTGCGCATGACCAAGTGCCACGGTCTTAAGTCAAGGGGATGATCGAGGCCCATGGCCCCTAACATATGGGCAAAGCTCTTTATAGTCTCTGTATGAAAACGGGCCACGCGCTTTCTCTTGTGAGAAACAACGAGACCCTCTTCTAAGTGAGGGTTATTGGTTGCTACCCCGGCGGGACAGTGATTGCTATTACAGCGCAAGGCCTGAATACAACCGAGGGCCAACATCATGGAGCGAGCGGCATAACAAACATCAGCCCCCAGACAGAGCCTTCTTAGGAGATCAAAGGAACTCGCTATTTTTCCTGAGGCAATAATCTTCACCTTATCTCTGAGGTTATAACCAGTGAGAGCATTGTGAACGAAGACTAAGCTCTCCACCCCAGGAGTTCCTATATGATTCGAGAATTCAATAGGGGCTGCACCGGTTCCTCCTTCTCCGCCATCAACAGCAATGAAATCCGGATAAATTTTCGTCTCAATCATCGCCTTACATATCGCCATAAATTCACGTCTTTTACCAATACAAAGCTTAAACCCAACAGGCTTTCCATCAGAGAGATCACGCAATTGTTTTACAAACTCAAGTAGTCCTTTTGGTGTGTTAAAAGTTGAGTGGGTTGGTGGAGAGAGAACATCTTGTCCCATAGGAACGCCACGGATTTCAGCAATTTCCTTTGTAATTTTTTGGGCCGGTAAAATTCCCCCGTGACCAGGCTTAGCTCCTTGAGACAATTTAATCTCAATCATTTTCACTTCTGGCCGCAGAGCATTTTCCTTAAACATGCCTGGATTAAAGGTGCCATCTTTATGACGACAGCCAAAGTAACCTGTTCCAATTTGCCAAATAAGATCACCACCATGCTTTAGGTGATAAGGACTGATACCGCCCTCACCAGTATTGTGAGCGAAGTCGCCCTCTTTTGCTCCACCGTTAAGAGACTCGATGGCACGACCCGAAAGGGAGCCGTAACTCATGGCCGAAATATTGAGGATACTGGCACTATAGGGCTGCTTACATTGCTCATTACCGATGGTGACTCTCATCGCTTTAGGATCGAGATGCTTGGCCAAAAGAGAATGCTTCACCCACTGATACCCTGGCTCATAAACATCTTGTTGAGTTCCAAAGGGAAGAGTATCCAAGTCGCCTTTTGATCTTTGATAAACTAAAGAGCGGTCTTCTCTATTAAAGGGTTTGCCATCAATATTATTTTCAATGAAGTATTGCTGGATCTCTGGCCGCACAATCTCGAGCAAATAACGAAAATGGCCCAAAATGGGATAGTTTCTCAAAATGGTATGACGTGTTTGAAAACTGTCGCGTAAACCAAGAAGAGCAATCAAAGCAAAAACGACACATAGAGGAATGTGAATAGGATAATAGGCACGGGGCAGTACCCAAAAGCCTGCAGCACCTATAAGAGTTCCAACGATGACAAAAATAAAGAAT
>JAUIBX010000247.1 GCA_030427595.1 Bacteriovoracia bacterium
TCATAGAGTTGGGAGGGATGCCTTGGGTAGGGTCCCCCTGCTGGAAACATTAGTCCAAAGGGAGAATCCGTTAAACGGCCATAGAGCTCACCATTGATAAAGTTCCCCATGCGCCCAAAGAACAAACCAGGAGCACCAGCGAGTGCGACATTATCCATCACCTGCGCCCAAGAGATATTATTCTTTTTCGCGAAGATGTAACCACCAACTAAAAGTCCAGCTAGCGCTCCATGAAAGCTTAGGCCACCTTTCCACACCGCCAATAATTCGGTGAGATGAGACTTGTAGTAACCCCAATTATAAATAAAGACATAGAAGATTCGAGCACCAAGAAACATACACACAAACATGATGGAAATGAGAGAATCTACTTTTTCCTTTTGTACCTGGAAAAAACCACGATCAACGAGCTTCTTTAGTAAGAAGTTGGCAAGGACAAACCCAACAACGTACATCATTCCATACCAGCGCACTTGGAGTGGACCGAGGGTAAAAATATTGGGATCAAAATCGACAACCATAGAACTTCCCTATTCCTAAATAAAAAGGGGAACGCCATGTTCCCCTGTCTATATTAAAGAGAAGTAGGACTTCTGAAAAGTATTAGCTGGCTTCAGCCTCCTTATCATTTCTCGGCTGAAAAGACTCACGCGGATGAATAAGACCTTCCGCCCTTCTAGAGACCGCCTGCAACAATTGGCGGATAGGACGTGAAAGACCTTCCGGATCTAGGTAGCAAGTGTGCACTGAAAGAAAACTCATAAGCTCTTCACTACTCATTTTGATATTACGATTCTTAAGTTTGTTATCAAGTCTCATAATTTTAAAACGACTAGGGATGGGCTTTGCGCCATCCATACTCAAAACCTTTCTCTTATTGAGGTCGAGAAAAACAACCTCGGCCTGACTTTCCTTAGGTTTCATAACGACGAGTCCCTCTTTTACCGGAACCCCCCAAAAACCAATAACGCCTAAAGGCGCCATGGACCAAGATAGGAATCTATTAAGAACTGTTCTCGCAGCAATAATCCCCTCTTCATTCTCAGCGAAATTTTCGGTCACGCCACACTCCCACATCTCAGCAGCGTAGGAATACACAAGTAACGCTTGGTTCTTGTAGCGATAAACTTTGTAACCTTCTTTTGGAAGAACGGACTCAAGACCGAAACGATCTGAATGGGCCGCACTCTCGATCTGACGTACGACTTTGAAAGAGGCCGGCTTGAATTTCAGCATTCTGGCAGATGAATTTCGGGAAAGCTCCCTCTCTGCCACTTCAGCTTCAGCTCCATCGATTTCTCGAAAGTTCATTTGCTCAACGAGCTTAATTAAGGAATCTGCGAAGTCCCTTTGTCCAAAGCCCTCTAGCTTGAGGAAAATGGGGTAGTCCTCATCTCTATGGTATTGAAAATAAAAGGTTTCTTCGTTATCTGTGATCATGATCTTTTCCCCCGTTTGAAACGGTATTCCTTGTGCTCCGTATCGGTATTGGCTAAAAGTTCTTTATTTAAGAAGAGCCACTCAGCTTAATGCCCCCAGATTTCCCGAAAAACCCGGAAATCTTTGCCGAGCCCCTCTCCTAGGCGCGTTAAGTTATTGACAGAGGGCCCAAAATTGCATAAAAATCCACGTTCATTCGACTAAGTTTGAGGGAAGAAAGCGCCTGAAATTGCAGCTCAAAATGAGTTAGCAATGGTGAGGGACCCCTCAATTTGTCTTAACGTAAGGAGAAAGCATGTACGGAGTAGTTGAAATTGGTGGACATCAGTACCGTGTAGAAGCTGGAGATGTTCTCGACGTGCAAAAATTAAGTGATGAAGCTGGTACGACTGTTGAGCTCGACAAAGTTCTTTTTGTTGGTGGCGATAAAGCAGTTGTTGGAACTCCAGTTGTAAGTGGTGCAAAGGTTACAGCTAAAGTTATTAAGCATGACCGCGCTCGTAAGGTTATCGTTTTCAAAAGAAAGCCAGGTGCTTACAAACGTAAAAACGGTCACCGTCAACATTACACTTCTTTGTTGATTACTGAGATTAACGACGGTCAAGGTAACAGCGCTAAAATCGACGCTGAATCAAAGAACGCTAAGAAATTTTTAAAATAACTAATAAAAAATAATAAAAACTTAAGAAGATAAGGATTTAAAGAAAGGTTTAGATTCAAGGAAGCGAACTTTTTGTGAGAGGGAGCTTAGTCAAAACTAAGTGACCGAACAAAAAAAGAGAGTTGACGCCGAGGATGAACCTTTATTTCAATCCGAAAGGAGCTAGAAATGGCACACAAGAAAGCTGGTGGTTCGACGTCCAATGGTCGTGATTCAAACCCAAAAATGCGTGGAGTAAAAATGTACGGGGGACAAAAAGTAGTTCCTGGTAACATCATCGTTCGTCAATGTGGAACTAAGTTTCACCCTGGTAAAAACGTAGGCATGGGAAAAGACTTCAGAAGGTAAAGTTCAATTTTCATGGTTTAACAAAACTACGAAAATGGTTTCTGTGGTACCTGCCTAATTCCATAGAACGACACAAAAAATAAAGACACACGGAAGGGGGAATCTTTGTATTCCCCCTTTCTATATGAAAACAGAAGAAATAATAAATTTAAAACACCCTCACCTGCCTTATAGAGGCCTTTTAGAAGTGGTGAGATTCAAGGAAGAGGTGTTTTTTAGTGAGGGAGCTTAGGTGCAACTAAGTGACCGAATCAAAATTTAACTCTGATGCCGAAGATGGTGATAAAGAAAACTTAAAAGGAGAAAGGTTTCTTAGAAGTTATCAGATTCAAGGAAGAGATAAGTTTTGCAGAGGGAGCTTAGTCAAAACTAAGTGACCGAATCAAAATTTAACTCTGACGCCGAAGATGGTGACTTATAAGGAACCGTAGATATGCGATTTATTGATGAGACAAACATATTTATCCGCTCCGGAAAAGGTGGAGACGGCTGTGTAAGCTTCCGTCGCGAAAAGTTTGTCCCGCGTGGTGGTCCAGATGGCGGCGATGGTGGTGAAGGCGGAAGCGTCTACTTTGAAGCAGACGAAGGCATCAATACCCTTCTCAACTACCGTGGGAAAAAGCATTACTATGCTGAAAATGGTGAACCTGGTGCGGGCTCACAAAGAAATGGAAAAAGTGGTGAGGACCTCATTCTCAAAGTTCCAGTAGGAACCCTCATTCGCCATATTGAAACTAATGAAGTTCTTGCGGACCTCACAGAGCATGGCCAAAAAGTTCTCTTACTCGAAGGCGGCCGCGGGGGTCTAGGTAACGTCAACTTTAAGTCGGCAACCAATCAAGTCCCTCAACGGGCCACTCCAGGAAAAGAAGGTATTGAGCTTGAAGTAGAACTCGAACTCAAGCTCATTGCCGATATCGCCCTTATAGGCATGCCCAATGCGGGTAAATCAACCCTCATTAGCGTTTTATCCGCAGCTAAACCAAAGATAGCCGATTATCCTTTTACGACGTTAGAGCCCAATCTCGGTGTTGTAAAAATGGGAGAAGATCAGTCCTTTGTCATCGCTGATATCCCAGGGCTTATTGAAAATGCATCAGAAGGGAAAGGTCTTGGTATCAAGTTCCTTAAGCATATTGAACGCACAAAAGCTTTCATCCACCTCGTCGATGTATCTTGGTGCCTAGATGAATTTGAAGCCTTTGAGCAATATGTGGTCATTCGCGAAGAGCTTGGTAAGTACAATGAAGATCTTCTCAATAAGAAGGAACTTGTTTGCTTAACGAAAATAGATGCTATGACAGAAGAGGAAATCGCAAAGTTTGTAACATTCTTTGAAGAGCAGCTTGATAGAAAAGTACTGCCCATCTCTTCTGTTTCAGGAAAAAGTATAGATGAATTAAAAGGTCTTTTAAGCCGCCTTATTTCGGGAGCTCAAGAGACCAAGACGGAGAATAAGTAATGTCTAAAGAGTTTGTTGATAAAGAAATAGATAAGATCATCAAAGATGAAGAGCTCACCTTTCCTAAGAATATGGCCATGGCTGCTGCTTGGCTTTTAGGAAACCTTAAGGGGATTAACCTCAAAATCTTTGATGTTAGCCATACGAGCTCCCTTTCTGACTATTATGTCCTGGCCTCCGCTTCTAACACGACCCAAGCCTCGGCGATGGCAGAAGATGTGATTCGTTCTCTTAAGCGTCATGGAATGAACTTTCTTTCAAAAGAAGGCGTTAATGGTTCAGATTGGATTCTTCTTGATGCCGGGGACATTATTGTCCACATCTTTTTAGAAGCCGCGCGTGAGGTTTATGGCCTTGAAGGTCTCTGGCTTGAGGCCAAGCCTGTGGCGATTCCTCAGTCTTACTACTTTTCAAATGAAGATGCTGAAGCTGCTGAGAAGTTAGAAAATAAAGACCGCGACTTCTTCTAAGATATCGTGAAGACTGTTCACCTTATTGTTGTTGGTAAGAATAAAGAGAAGGCCTACCTTCAACTTGAAGAGGATTACCTCAAACGTCTTAAAAGCTTTAATTTAAAAATTCATGAAGTTAAATCTCATGAAGAAAAGCTTGAGCTTGAAGCAGATGAAGTTTTAAAGAAACTCTCCACACTAAAGAAAGGCGGAACTCTACCTTTTTTCCTTCTTACAGAAAGAGGCAAGGCCTACGATTCTAAAAAATTCTCAGAGTTCCTCGATAAAACCTTTTCTCACCAAGGTGACTTTGCCTTAATCATTGGAGGCGCATCTGGACATGGTCCTGAACTCTATGAAAAGACCCATGGAGAACTTAGCTTATCTCAACTCACCTTTCCCCATAAGATGGCCCGCTTAATTCTTATCGAACAAATCTATCGGGCCGAAACCATTATTCAGGGCCATCCCTACAATAAATAAATCTCCGGTTCTCGGAAGCACTTTTTAAAGTCCCGTGCCATCTGTGCCGCATGAACACCATCAATAAGACGATGATCAAAAG
>JAUIBX010000248.1 GCA_030427595.1 Bacteriovoracia bacterium
TCACATTATGAGCAATGGTGGCGGCCACCAAAGAGTCCACTCCACCACTAAAAGCACAAAGGACCTTAGCGTCACCGACTTCTTTTACCAGGTCAGTGGCTTCATTGAGCATCTCGGTCTGGTTCCAATCCTCCTCAAGCTTGGCAACTTCTTCATAGAAGTATTTAAGGATTTCCTTACCATAGCTAGAGTGTTCAACCTCTGGGTGGAATTGAAGGCCCATCATGCCACGATCTTTATCGCGAATGCCGGCCACCATGCCATTTCCCGACTCCATAATAAGAGTGAAGCCTTCAGGGATCTTCTCTACATGATCAAAGTGGCTCATCCACACATGAAAGTGGCTAGGACACTGGGGCAGACTGAATTCATTTTTGAGAAGAATTTCAGCATGGCCGTATTCACCAATCGTACCCGGAGCCACCTTTCCACCAAAGTGATTGGCCATGATTTGTAGGCCGTAACAAATTCCTAAGAGTGGAATATTCTTATCAAAGAGGAAACCATAATCGGTCTTATCATTGGCAAGAGAATCTGGTCCGCCACTTAGAACCATACAATCCGGCTTTTCACCTTTATCAAAGAGTTCAATCACCTCATCAAGAGTCATAATCGCCGAACTATAACCAAGTTCACGAGTCTTGCGGGTGATCAGCTGGGTGTATTGTGAGCCAAAGTCGACAATCCAGATTTTTCTTAGTTGTTGTTCCACTTAAATTCCTTAGGCCTTGGAGTAATTAGGAGCTTCCTTGGTAATAATCACATCATGGGGATGACTCTCTTTGAGAGACGCCGAAGTAATCTGAATAAATTCAGCTTTTGAGCGCAGCTCTTCTAAATCTTTGGCTCCAACATAACCCATACCTGCTCTTAGACCACCAATCAGCTGATAGATATTAGAGCTAAGTGATCCTCGATAAGGGACCTGCCCTTCAATTCCCTCCGGAACGAGCTTTCCAAGATCGTCCACGGCCCCTTGACCATAACGATCTTTAGAGCCCATCACCATGGCCCCGAGAGAACCCATACCGCGATAAACCTTATAAGAGCGCCCTTGGTAGAGAATGCGCTCTCCTGGAGCTTCATCAGTTCCAGCAAAGAGAGACCCAATCATAACGGTATCAGCTCCAGCAGCTAAGGCCTTCACTACATCACCAGAATATTTAATCCCGCCATCCGCAATAAAAGGGATGCCGGCTTCTTTACAAGGTTTCACACAATCGAGAATCGCAGAAAGCTGTGGAACACCAATACCTGCTACAACTCTGGTGGTACAGATTGAGCCTGGTCCAATCCCAACTTTGATGCCATCAACACCGGCTTTAATCAGATCTTCACAGGCTTGAGCTGTGGCCACATTACCGGCAACAATATCAACATCCGAGTAGCGCGAACGTAGAGTCTTAACCATGCCAAGCACACCCTTGGAGTGACCATGGGCCGTATCCACTATAATGGCATCCACACCAGCTTCAACGAGAAGAGACGCCCTCTCCTCTTCTTTGCCACCGACGCCAATGGCCGCGGCCGCACGCAAGCGACCAAGCTTATCTTTGTTAGAGTTAGGAAAATCAATTCCTTTAAGAATATCTTTAATTGTGATCAGGCCCTTAAGTACGCCTGAAGAAGTAATCACCGGAAGCTTTTCAATACGATGCTTATGAAGAAGATTCTTCGCCTCTTCAAGATCTACACCCTCTTCAGCGGTAACTAATCTTTCAAGTGGAGTCATAACGTCTTTTACTTTTTGACGAAAATTCGTTTCAAAGCGCATATCTCTTGAAGTCAATATACCGAGAAGTTTTTGGGAGCCATCAACAACCGGAACACCGGTGATCTTATGCTTTCGAGTGATTGAGATCACCGCCTCTAGAGATTCTTCAGGCCCGATAGTGATGGGATCAATAATCATGCCCGATTCATATTTTTTTACTTTCTTCACTTCTTTGGCCTGACCTTCAGGCTTGAGGTTTTTATGGATAACGCCAATCCCCCCATTTTGGGCCATCACGATAGCGGTATCACCTTCGGTGACCGTATCCATCGCCGCTGAAACAATAGGCATCCGAAGATCAATATTCTTAGTGAACCTGGTGTGAAGTTCAGTTTCGCTGGGAAGATTTTGAGAATACCCAGGTTTTAAAAGAACATCATCGTAAGTTAAATAGGGATGGTCAGCGAGTGGACCGCGTGAATTTGTCATAGGTGACTCCAAGGCATGAAAAGAACTTGGGTCATTATATCGTTATTCTCTAGGGATTTTCTAGCATCACTACAACAATTACCGAGCTATTAGGTCGGGCTAAGTGTGACGCTCATTTGTAGTAGGTTGCGATAGCTCTTAGTAGTCTTTTTTGTAATCCATATCGATGGATTTGAGCTGATCGATAAGATCATTCACTTCTTGGTCGTGACGCATTTGGTTTTTGTATTCCTTAAGCATTTGACCTTCAAAAGCATTTGTTTTGATCTTTGGCAGCATTTGACCAAGGCTGGCAGGTGTACGACTCGAAGCTCTCTTTGATGAACGGGTAGAAACCTTTTTAGCACCAGGAGTCACCTTAATGACAGCTGGCTTCTTTTTGACAGAGGCAGGCACCCTACGACTTCCCTTAGGAGCGCCGAAGACTTTAATAGGCACTCCACTTTTGGCCTGATAGCTTGGACGCCACTTCTTCTTGGGCTTTGGCTTGGCCATGACTTTAAGCTTACTTTGATAGTAATTGATCAGTGATTTTTCAGACTGCTCTTTAGAAGCGGGATCTCTCAATCTTAAAACTATCACCTTCCCCTTTTCCGATTTAGGCGCACCGGCCACGGCCCCTGGATAGGCAGCGCCACCAGCTTGAGCAGCAAGAGCAGCTTCAAATGCATTTTCGGGAGCAGAGTTTGACGCAGTTGATGCGACTTCTCTTTTGGGAGCAACCTTTGGTTTAGCGACTGTGCTCAGACGAGTCTTAAGACCAGTAGGTTTCGCCTCTCCAAAGGGTTGAACCCCATCAAAGAGACCTGTTACTTTTTTGTAGCTTGCATAACCAATAGGTGTTGCCTTACGGGGACGGCCCTCTTCATGGTCATTGTGAATAAAGCTAAATTGACCTTCACTTAGAGTGAGGTACTTCATTTCCATAAGGGCATTCTTAAAAACAAAATTCCCTTTAATGGCCAACAGCTGAGTTTTTCCAGAGTAGCTATCAAATGAAACAATGGACTCTCCCTCTGTCGTTTCAACCACTCCATTTGCCGTTGTCACTCTAAGAGGACCATGGAGAGGATCATACTTTAGGCTTTGAACCCAAAGATAGCCTTCCTTAAGTTCAAGGAGATTATTATAAAGAGCAATGTGACCACCACCTGCAAGGTGATAAACGTGATCATAGTAATCATTTAAACTTAGTTGTGCGCCAATTTCTGTAAAAACTTCCGCTTCTCTATGGATATGATCACCAACCTTGAGGGTTTGGGTTTGTCCCTTGTAAGTTGTGAAAGCATGTCCCTTCAAGCTTGCGACAACGGCAACAATTTTACCGTAGGCCACCTGAATAGGGGCTAAAGACAGGACTGTAAAGAGAAGCAGGGCCTTCAAAGCACGCATGAATTAGTTCCTTTTAAACTTTTGAACAATCTTTTCGTAGTGAGGACTCAAAACCTTCCACTCTTCAGTGTTACGATACTTCTTGCGAAACTCCTCAACTGTATTAAAGAACTTGGTCTCCTCACCCAACTGCAGATAAGTCAAGGCCATCCATAGTTTGGCGCCTCGATAATATTTTGAAGTGGGGTATGCCTTTACGAGTTTTTCAAGGTGGTGCAAGGTCCACTCGGGATGATCACCTGATTCAAAAGAGGCGACGCCCGCTTGAAAAAGGAAATGATCATTAATCTCTTCATGTTGGGGAAAATTTTGTTTGAATGTCATAAAGAACTGAGCAGACTTTTCAAAGTTCTTATTTTCAAACTCTTTTTCTGCCATAGAAAGAAGTTGAGAAGGCGTCCACTTGTAGACGTCATACTTCACCAAATCCTTTTCAGGACTGATGGGGGCAACACTCGCAATTGTTCTTTGTTGGGTGCCCTCAAGCTTTGAGACTTTCTTATCTTCATATTTTTCTAATTTGATTTTGAGATAATTCTTTTCAGACTTTAGCGTTTGAATCTCATGGCGCAGACGACTAATTTCAGCATTGAGCTCACGATTTTCTTTGGCCAAATGCAGAGAGACCCTCTTGTAATTATTCACTCTCTTGGCCTTGGCTTGAAAATCATGCCATTCATCACACGAGGTCAAACTCATCAGTGAAAGTAAAACAAACGAACCTTTTAAAAGTGTTTTCATAAGCCATTCCAAAGTCTTTTAGGGTCATTCTCGAGCATGAGACCCTAGCGATTCATAAGTCTTATCGTCAGGTTATGAACAAAGTTTAGTGTTTTTCTTGAGCAAAATCCTTTCCTATACTCAGGTTAGGCAAAGTCGAGTTAACCCTTTGAAAGTACTTTAAGAAGCATTGACTTAGAGGGGCGAATTGGTGAGAGTTAAAGCTAGAAAACTCCATAGTTGAGAGGGCAAAATGAGCAAATACGTCATGGGTATTGATATTGGTGGCACCAAAATCGAGGCGGCCATCTATAAAGACCAAGAGCTACTTGTGAGCGAACGCATGCCCACCCAAAGAGAGCTCGGTTATGACTCCGTCCTTGAGCGCCTTGCCGATCATATATCAACGGTCCTGAACAAGGCCGATTTGAACCTAGATTCCCTCTCTGGAATTGGCACAGGCCTACCGGGAACGGTTCATCCTCACAAGCAGACCATGATCAATGGCAACTCAGAAATCTTCATTAATAAGCCTTTTGCTAAAGACCT
>JAUIBX010000249.1 GCA_030427595.1 Bacteriovoracia bacterium
GTTTTCGCTAAAATGTGTCTCAATGAAGAGGGTGATCTTAAAACTCTTGAAATCAGACCGATCATAGAAAGGTTTCAAAAGAGCTTTGGTATGGAGGAGCTCTTAGGTTTTGAGGCCTACTTTACAGATCTCCTCAAAGAGCAACTTGAAGGTTATGATTATAATTTTCTTGAAGATGGAGACTTTGCCCATGTGGGTGGTCCTATTCTTTTTAAAAAAGCGGAAGACCTCAATTAAAAAAGGGAGTGCTTTCACACTCCCTTCACTTTCAACCTTATAAGACCTTAGTCATGCCGGTAGAAATTCTAGATGATGGATTCTTGAATTTCTTCCATGCTGACAATCTTTTGATACTTCCTGGGTGCTCTTTCCCTCACTTCTTCAAGTAACAGAAGTTCTGCTTTAGCAGACTGTGGCGTCACCATATCGTAAGTACTTTGGGCCCTAAAGAAGTTCTTAAAGAAGCCCCAGTGGTAGACCATAAGGATGATGGAACTGATGAGTGCCATCCCTGTTAGGACTTGAGGTAGACCCAAGGTTCCATACATGGCCTCAAAACTAAAGGCAAAGAGGGCCAGTGGTGCGGCCATCATAAGGGTGAAGGGGACCCATAGGTTGAATATGAGAAAGGTACCGAGCAATACGTGGACACCCGTAATAATAAAGGCCAGTAGTGTTGTACCTTCTAACGCTGTGAGAAGGGCCTTGGCCTCTGCTTGATAACTTTCGACTGGAAACAAAGTAAAGGCACCATCAACGGCCTTAATTAGTAAAACCCCACCTAAAAAGACCTGAAGTATGAGACTTGTCGCTTTAATGAAGTCTTCTTTGTCGTTCAATTCCTTGGTCATTTCTTTGTTGAATTCATTGGTTTGGGTTTCCGATTTATTCACATATCCTCCTGTTTAGGTTCTCTCTTAATACTAAAGGATAGAGCCTTTTTATAAAGGGATAGTCTTGTTCTTTGGGTTTTCTCTAAGGAGTTCGGTTAGGGCGAATATACTAAGAAAAGGCTTTTTGAAGGAGGTTTGCCATAAAGTGATTAAGGCTTGAATCTTCGCGCATCATCTTTTCGACAATCTCTTCGCGTAGGAGGGCGGCTTCACTATGTTCTTTTTCTATTAACTTTTGGGTTTGAGAATAACGCTTATCTATTGGCAGGTGTGTCGTAAAGAAGTTATCAATTTTCTCCAAGCGAAGAATTTCCTTTTCCAGGAAATCAAAGATTTCATAATCTTCAAATTGAAGCTCCTTTTCATTGTTTATCTCAGAGCCCTTTTCTGCAATAAGGTCGAGGGCGTCCTCAAAGCCTTCGAGTTCTTTCTTTTTTTCATCGCTGAGGTAGATTTTCTTTTTGGCCATTATGCTTCCTGTTCCTGACCTAGCTTGGTGATAAGATCGAGATAGAAATTCTTTTCACTACACAGCTCTTTAAGGCGCTTATTGTCTTTGGCCTTAAGGGCGATATACTCAAGATCACCTGTGACATGGTGGTTATTGATACGATTGGATAAGGTGACCACCTTATCGAGGATATTTTGTTCTCGCTTTTTGACTCTCTTAATTTTTTTCACGAAGTGGCGTGGGATATTATTGAGGTCGCTAACTTCTGGAAAGAAGCTTTGTTCTATTTGCCACTGATTAAGGATGTAGAGAGGATAGGGTAAACTGGGATCTAAGTCCTTTTGACGGCATAAGGCTTCGCAGGCGTGGATCGCCTTCTTGGTGTGCTCAATAGTCATCTCAGTAAAAATGAGAATGGTGGGAATTGATCCAATACTATTTTTACGAAAAATATCCTCCAATTCAGGAAGGTCTTTTATGCTAATTTCAATTTTTTGCAATAAGGGTACTTTCATACATTTATTATAAACTTCATTACAGACAGATGCTATTGAATCACATGTCTGAGTATTTGGGTCGGTCACAAAAACCTGCTCAAGTGCTCAAAAATTTGTAAAATAATCCTATGGAATATACCTATGTTTTGCTGCCTAGCCAGTTTATCCAGCTACTGCAATCTAATATGCAAACTTCTGGAAGTGGTTACGCTCAGCTGAGAAGAGAGTTTTGGCACACTCCTAATTTTCAGGCCATGTTGTACCGCACCTGTAGAGATGTTGACCAGCAATTGGGTTTTGAAAAAATCATTACCGCCTTAGGCTGGTATGGTTTAAGAGATCGTTTGGCCGCAAGTTATCTAGGCTACCAGCGAGATGGTCAGTTTCCTCATGTGCCAGATCTTTCTTTAGTTGAAGATATTCTTCAATTAGAAGATAAGCTTAAAACCAAGACGGTAGATGGTTACAATCGTGCTTTTCTTCTTGGGTTCTATAAGAAGATGTTGTGGTATCGTAAAAAGAGAAATACCCGCAAACTTGAGGGGGAAGTTGACGAGCTTCTTTCAAGTCAAACCTATAAGTTATTAGAACTGGTTAAAACACGCACGTCCTTCATCGATTGGCTGGCCTTGGCCTTGGAAGGCCTTGGGAAGTTTGAAGATGGCGAGCGCGTGGCCCAAATTATTAAGGCCGGGGGTGGGCTTGTGGCCCTTAAAAAAGGGTTGGGACGAGGTCAACAAGAGCAGCTCATTCGTGACTGGGTGGCCTATGGCGCTAGCATCGGTCACACAGAGGCCTTCTCTAATCCCACTGTCTAAAGGAAATTGTAATGGAGAATAAGGAAAATTCAGTTTGGTCACTTATTGGGGAGCTCAATCAGAAGCGAGGGATTACAGAGGTGGTGATCAATGATCCCAAGAGGGTCTTTGTTGAGCGCCAAGGTCAATTCATTCAACTCAATGTTCAGCTTTCTAAAAATGATATCTATGATTTTGCCAAGGAAGTGGCCCACTTTAATAAGAAAGAATTTGATAATCAAAACCCTATTCTTGATGGCAGCCTTCCTGATGGTTCACGAATAAATATCATTAGTGAACCCTTTTCTCAGGGATCACCAGCTGTAACGATAAGAAAATACCTGCGCTCTATTAAGTCCTTTGATGATGATCATGAAATCTTTGGTCTCAACAGTCGCTGGGTTGAGCTCTTTAAATCTATGGTGGCCAGTCGCTGTAATATCATCGTTTCTGGTGGAACTGGGGTTGGAAAAACCACCTTTATAAATCTTCTCTTAAAAGAGATGAGCCCGGCCGATCGGGTGATTGTTATTGAAGACACTAAAGAGCTCAGCATTCCTTACCCTAATGTTGTCAGGCTCGAAGTCTTTGCGGCCACTCGCGATCAGGTAGGCCTAGGAGCGAGAGAATTGGTAAAGAATACCCTAAGGATGCGACCGGATCGCATCATCGTAGGCGAGGTGCGCGGGGGAGAGGTCTTTGACCTTCTTCAGGCCATGAATACAGGGCATGATGGTTCTATGTCTTCAATTCACGCCAATAGCCCAGGGGAATGTATAAGTAGAATGGAAAACCTCTTTTTGATGGCAGGCTTCGATGTACCCTATCAGGTCGTTCGCAAGCAAATTTCTCAAGGAGTTGATTTCATCATTCAACTTGGCCGCAACCGCGAGGGAGCGAGAGTTGTAAATCAGATAATGGAAATCACAGGAATGGAAGGGGCCAATATTCTCTCCCAACAACTGGCCATCCGTGAGGAAGGTGAGCTTGTGGGTACAGGAATTTCTCCTAAGAATATGGACCGACTTCATCGCCATGGGGGATTACCCTTGGAGTTTTTTAACGCCTAGGTGAGTTATGATTGAATATGTATTTGCCCACGACCCCGATGACCGCATTATTGATAAGGCGCGCTCTCTACTTAAAGAAGGTCACCTTATTATTTTTCCAACTGATACCAACTGGGTTCTTGCTGGGGACCCTTTCAATAAGAAGGCAGTTGAAACCTTATACCGCTTAAAAGGAGAGGATCGCTCTCATCACTTTTCCCTTTTGTGTTTGGATGTTTCAAAGGCCAGTGAACTTGCTTTTATTCCCGATAAGGCCTTCCGCCTTATTCGTAATAAAATTCCTGGTCACTACACCTTTATCTTTGAGGCCACTAAGAAAGTTAAGAAGGCCATTAAGGCCTCTAAAACAGATCATCAGATTGGTTTGCGATTTGTGCCTGAAGTACTCGTCACCAGAATTCTTGAAAGTTTTGGCGGCCCCCTTATGAGCTCAAATCTCGATGAGAAACTCATCGGCCGCTCCCTAGGAGAAGAGGATGGCCCGCTCTTTTCCTATGAAATTGAAGATGTGCTCGGTTCGCGCGTAGGCCTTATTATTGATCCCGGCGAGCTCAATTTTGCTGGTCCCTCCACCATTTATGACCTTAGAGATGAGGTCATGGAGCTGGTGCGCCTTGGTGTAGGTGAGGAGCTTCTCTAGAATTTAGTCCCAATTGTGAGGAAAATGTATTCATATCTTCACAATTTGCCTTTAAGGGTAGGCATTATCGTCTAACTATCTGAAATTAATGTTAAATAAAGTCTATTTTAGGAAAGAATCTCCAAGGCTTAAATTTTTCTAACTCATTAAATTTATTGGGAGGTTAAGGTTAAGGCCAAACTTTAACCCCGTCAGTTAACCATCTCCCTTAAGATATTTAAATCCAAGACCCCTTTGGAGGAGAGTGAAGGTCATGAATAAAAAGCCTGAAACTTTAAGCCCAAAAGTTAACAAAGCTAATCAGAAAAAAAAGTCTGGTGATGAAGGCCATGGCCATGACCACAAGCTTGGCGAACATTTAGAAAAGCAATTTGAAAAGACCTTAGGTTATGACCTTGAGCGAATGGAAAAGCGTCTCAAGGAATGTGACTTTAGTTAGTCCTCACCTAGTAATCACTGGAGCCACTGTCTTCGGCTCCTACAATCGC
>JAUIBX010000250.1 GCA_030427595.1 Bacteriovoracia bacterium
TATAATCTCAGTTCTATTAGCTATCAAGCGTCCTTTGGCCTGAAAAACACTCGCATCATTAAAGAAATTCAAAAGCAAATGAATGAATTTTGCTTAGCAAGCCCAAAGCATATCTTTCAGTTAAAAGAGGAAGTCTCTAAAGAGCTCATTAAGAGAGCCGGTGGTGGCTTTAAGTGTTTCTTTACCCAAAGTGGTAGTGAGGGCATTGAAAACGCCCTTAAAATGGCAAGGCAGATTAGTGGGAGGAAGCTCATTCTTTCTCAAAAGAGGTCTTACCATGGCGCCACAATGGGGTCATTAGCAATTACAGGTGATTGGCGTAGTAAGGAACACCTCCTTCCTAAGCAATGGACAAAAACAATTCCTGATCCCATGCAAGACAGTGAAGGTAAAGAGCTTGAAGCCTTTATTGAAAAACTAGGCCCCCAAAAAATTGCTGGTATTTGCTTGGAAACAATTACTGGAGGCAATGGAGTTTTTGCTCCCTCAAAGAGTTGGTATAAGAAACTTATGGAGCTTAAGAAGCGCTACAATTTTTTCATCATCTTGGATGAAGTTGTGTGCGCTGGTCATCGAACTGGGCCTTTCTTTGGTTTTCAGCGCTTCCCCACTCTTCGACCTGACATTGTTGTGACAGCAAAGGCCATGACTGGAGGCTATTTTCCTCTAGGAGTACTTCTTATTCGTAAAAGCTTTGCTGAATATTATAATGAAAACACCCTTTCATGTGGTCTCACTAATTATGGCCATCCTTTAGGACTGGCCGCTCTTAAGGGAGTATTAAAGCTTACTGGCGTTAAAAGTTTTCAAGCTGGAGTCACAAAGAGAGAAGAGATCCTAAAAAGATTTCTGACAGGAATTAAAACTAAGGGTCTCGAGACTCGCCAATTCGGAATGCTAGCGGCCATTGAAGTTGGCGAGTCTATCAAGGCCAATGATCTCTTTGAGGCAGGCCTCTATGGTGCCATTCAAAACAATACGATTATACTAGCACCAAACCTTTGTGGTTCCATAAAGGAGCTACAACGCGGTTTATCCCTTCTTGGAGAAGTCATCAATGAAAAAATCCCCTAAAGTTTTTTCATCAGCAAAAGAAGCTGTTAAAGATATTCCTGACGGCGCCACCATCATGTCAGGTGGCTTTGGTCTATGTGGAATTCCTGAAAATTCAATCAACGCTATAGCCAATAGGGAAATTAAAAACTTAACCGTAATATCCAACAATATTGGAAATTCAGGCAGAGGGCTTGTCACTTGGCTCGTCAAAGACATGATTGTTAAGGCCTACTGTTCCTATGTTGGTGGAAATCCTGACCTTGAGGAAAGAATTCACGACAAAAGAGTTACAGTAGAATTAGTTCCTCAGGGAACCTTCTCAGAAAGAATAAGGGCTGCAGGTCTTGGTATACGCGCCTTCTACACACCCACCGGATATGGAACTCTCGTGGCCGAGGGTAAGGAAGTTAAAACCTTTGATAAACCCTGTATTCTTGAAGAGGCACTTGGAGCAGATTTCGCCATCATCAAGGCCCAAAAAGGGGACGAATATGGCAATCTGTGGTTTAAAGAAACAGCACGTAATTTTTCTCCTCTAATGGCCATGGCGGCCAAGACGACAATTGTGGAGGTGGAGGAGTTCGTAGGTCTCGGTGAAATTCCCCCTGAGGACATTCATCTTCCAGGACTCTTTGTTCAAAGAATATACCAAGGTGAGAATTATAAGAATGATATTGAATTTGAAAAAATTCAGGAGGGAAAATGAGTTGGACTAAGGATGAAATGGCCCAGTACATCGCCAATCTCTTTCCTGACTATTCAAGCGTAAATTTAGGAATTGGCCTTCCTTCTCTAGTTGCAGAAAAAGTGGCCTCTGAAAAAAATATTATGATTCATTCAGAGAACGGCGTCCTTGGCGTAAGTGGTAGACCCACAAAGGAAACCGTCTCTCCTACTCTCATTAATGCTGGCAAAGAAACCATCTCAATTAAAGATGGAGCCTCGTTTTTTGATTCTTCCCTATCCTTTGGCATGATCAGAGGTGGCCACATAGACTTTTGCGTACTTGGTGCTTTAGAAGTTGATGCTTCTGGGAATTTGGCCAACTGGATGATTCCCGGCAAAAAGCTCACAGGTATGGGAGGGGCGATGGATCTTGTGAATGGGGCAAAGAAAGTCATCATCATGATGGGTCACTTCAACAAGAAGGGAGAGGAGAAGCTCGTTAAGAATACGAATTTGCCTTTAACAGGCATGGGCGTGGTAAGTGATGTCATTACCGATCTTGGTCATTTCCAACCAAAGAATGGCACCTTTCATATTGTTAAACTCGCTCCCGATGTCAAAGAAGAAGACTGTAAACTACCTTAAGGTCCCTTTAAGAAAGAAACTTATTTCAGAGTCATGGAGTTTACCTTGTGAGACGACTTCACCTTTTTCATTCCTTGGCCTTATCTCAATGAGCCCAAATGTTTTCTTGGAAATGAGGTCTAGGTAGGAAAAAAGAAAGGTATTTGTCGCGACATGAACAAGTTTTGGCAGTGGTTTTCCTTTAATTTTGAAATTTGAGTAACGGTTTAAAAAGGGCACACCCCAACTCTTTTTGTCATAGCTTAAATCACGGCTATGAACAGGGTAAGACTTAGGCTTGAATTTGGAATAGAGATAGAGAAACTCTATTAAGTTTTCTAGTTCTTTTTTTGTCACATAAAAAGATGTGCTTCTATACCCCGGCCTTCCCCCTTCATGAAAACCAAGCGGCAATACATTAAATAGAAGCTCTTTTGTGTAAGGTAATTTAGCATAAAGAGGTACTCTTAAGAGTCCTCGTACACTAAGATACAGATCGACTTTATTTGAAATTCCTTCATTAAGTGAAGAGAGAATATTATCAGTCACAATTTTTCCAAGACTTCCCTGGTCGTCTTTAAAGAAATCTCTTTGGAATACTACTTTTTCTTTTCGAAAATTCTCGTCGTGAAAAATATCTAACTTACTAAGGAATTTATCATAAGTGTTGAGCCTCTTTTCCAGGTCATCATCCTTAGGAATGGTGCTAGTGATAGGAAGCCTCTTTTGGCCTAAAAGTTTCCACTTATCATTTGAGCCTTTTAAAAGAGTCATTTCCCCAAGAAAGCGACCATAACTCCCTGCTTGTGCCACGTAGACACCACCCACTTCTTTAAAATAACTCTCATGAGTATGCCCAGCAATGATGACATCGAGCCCCTCTACTTCTTTGGCAAGCCTTTCATCCTCTTCACCACCGCCATGAAGGAGAAGAACTATAAGCTCGGCACCTTTTTCACGAAGCTTATTAGACTCTTGTGAGAGAAGGTTAATAAGATCATCCCACTTGGCCTTACGAGAACTGTCATCATGCCCAACAAAAGTAATGCCCTCCCTATTGGCCTGGCTTACAGCGCATCCATCAGGTCCTAATGCGCCAAGTAACCCTACTCGAACAGAACCCTTAGGCCCCTTAAGATCTTTAATTAGAGACTTCACTATAGGAAGCTTACGCTTGTCTGGTAAAATAAGATTAGTAGAAACGATGGGAACACCTGCCCCCAGTTGAGAAGCCTTTTTCATCAGAAGGAGGAAGCCATCATCCTTTCCATCAAACTCATGATTTCCCAGGGTAATAGCATCAAATTTTAAGTTACTGAAAAATTCATACTCTGGAAAAATAGGAAGCTGGGCCTGCATGGCCAAGGTATGGTAAATTGTTCCAGAGTAAAAATCTCCTGCATCTACAGTGAGATGAAGGCCCTGCCTTTTTTCAACATCATTTCTCCTTTTTTTTAGAAGATATGAAAGTCGAGAGTATTTTCCAACAACTTTAACGTCACCGTCGATTCTTGTTAGGGTCCCCCTAAAGAAACTGTGTAAGTCATTGGTATGAAAAATTGAGACTTGCTGAGCATAGATGGATGAGCAAAAGAAAAAGAGTGTAAGTAAGAAACACCTGTTAATAGGGTCCTGCTTTTTTGAAAGAAGAGAATAAAAAAGGGGCCCCCTGCAAAGGCCCCTTCTTTTTGGCTTCCTGCCTATCAGTAAGCATCATCCTGTTGCTTACGTATTTATTATAGCCTAAATTTTTATTACACAAAGCACAAAGTAAACAGGCAAACTTTTCCAGGAAATCTTTGCCTCTACAAAAACAAAGCTTAAAAAGACACCAATAAATAGCTAAACTAAAGCTATCATCCCTATCATTAAGGAACTCAAATATGGGGCTTCTAAGACACCTTAAATCCCTTTTTGGAATTCATCATAATGACTTTCAAACTTTCACTTATTTCCTACCAGCACCTCCATCAAGGAAGTCTGGTTACCGAGAAAAAAACTTCGATAACCTTATAAAAGAACTCAATCAACTAGGATTTGAAATAGTCGACATTAAAACTCAGTCTATTGATCATAATGACCAGCCAGGTCTTTGGGTTATCGTCAGCATGAGAGCTCTCACAAAAGAGGCAAAAGCTCTCTCGCCTAGTGAATTCCCCATTGAATTCTCTAGTAACAACTCAATGACTGATATCACATCAGGAACCTCTACGGGTCCCTCTCCCTCAAATGAAAAGACCATTGACCTGCCCCCAGCAGACGACCATGCCGAGGAAGTAAAAGGAATATACTACATTGATTAAAAATTACATTCTGAGGAGTGCCTGGCCCTTAATATTTTTAATCGTAATTAGCGGATGTGCTCGCTACATAAACTATATTGAAGAGGAGCAAAGAAGTGACCTAGAGATCACGAGGCCAGTTCATCAAACAGACCTATGCAGTCCACTTAAGACCAATATTATCCAC
>JAUIBX010000251.1 GCA_030427595.1 Bacteriovoracia bacterium
TAAGAAAGAGAACTTAAAACTTCAGCTTCAGGAAAGAAATAAGACGTCATAAGAGGCGAGCGGTAAGTCACTAGAAGTCCTAGGACACGGTTATAATTTCCAAGATGATAAGCGGCCCAGGCCTTTTCCATAAGGATATAAGGCCAACGGTAACTGGTCTTTGGAATGGCCTCGTAGGCCTTTAAAGACTCCTCGTACTTTCTCTCCTTAAAGAGAAGGCGTGCCTTGTGGATTACACAAGATTCTTTAATGATGGTGAAGTAACGCTTAAGCTTCTTATTTTTAGCACGGCCTTCAAAAGTGTCCGCCTTTTCTATACAGCGGTCATAGGTGAGGTTGGCCTCACTTATTTTATTAAGGAGGTTTTGCGCCGAACCCATCATAAAGAGGGCCTCTGGTGCAAAACGATGGTCTTCGGAGACTTTCTTAAGGGCGTTTATAATTAAAGCGGCGTAGACCTAGGATAAAACTAAGAGAAGGTGAAGGGTACTTCGCTAACACCTTATCTTTAAGACCGTAGAAGGACATCGTCCCTGTTTTAAGAACAAGCTCTTCGAGAAGATCTTCAAACTCTTTTGAGAAAGTCTGACCTTCAACCAGGTGTTCTTTGGCAAAGACGACAGAGCTAAAGTAGTAACGCGACTTATAGAGCTCTTGGGCAATATAAGCATTCTTATTCTTATCATTACTCTTTTCGTAAATCTTGGCCGCTTTCTTCACCAGGGCCTGGGAGTTTAGCGACAAGAAAATGAATGTGAGGGTAAGGGCCGTTTTCATTTTCATTAGAAGCTAAATCCTATTGAGATGACAAATTCACTATTATTACGCCAAGACTCCGTTCCCGGTCTTCCTTGAATGGTGGGGCCTGGAGCACGATAGGAGTCTCGGTGATACTCTAATCCTACGTGGATATTCTTAGTGGCATGAATGCGAAAGGCCGTTTTTCCAAGGATCGCCAAATTCTTTTCGTCCTGGTAAATATCTGCTGTACTTGAACTTGAAACAGTTGTCGCATTACTTTCTGTATGGATTTGACCGAGGCCTAGCCCGAAAGACCAATCAAAGTAGATGATCTTATTGAAAGTATTAATCTTGCCATAAAAAGGCGACCAAACTCCCATAAGACCATATTTCTTCTCTACCTTGCGCACAAAAGGAATGGCCCCGTTGATGCGCTTTAAACTTTTAAAGGCATCATCATCTTGATTGGAAAATTGATGGTAAACCCCTTCAATCGCCCATTCTTCACTGATGTAATAACCACCTTTGAAGGCGAGGCCATTACGGCTTTGAAAGTCAGAGTTAAGGCCTAGGGTGTAACCAATGTTGGCATAGAACTTACCTTTTTTCTTATAGACTTTATTTTGGAGGACGTAGACCTTTTTATCAGGATCAAGCCAAAGAAAGTCATAGAGGTCATCTTCTGCCGCAAAAACCCCAAGTGGTCCGGCGCTAAGCCAGACCACAAGGGCAAGGAGAATGCTTGCTTTGTTAAATGTCTTTTCTTTCTTCCATTGTCGCATTGTCGCTTCTACCTGTTTGTCTGCATTTTGGGGTTAAGGGCCTACACACTTTTGGTAGTAGGCGATCACGATTGACCCTTCATTGGGAATCGCATTTCTATCAAACTTAATCACTCGGGCGTTAGCATCGTAAGTCCAACCGCTTGTTACAGCTGTTCCGTTGATGGTGATTTCAATCTGGCTATCAACAGGAACCCCAGAAAGAGGGAAGCTGTCGAGAAGCTCAAGGATTTTGAAGCCAAAGTTACTAAGAGTGGTGTAAAAATCTGCATGGATATTGGCAATCTCACCACCAGTAGCATTTGAAACTTCTTCGTAACGAGTCCCAAGAGTTTCCCAACGCTTATTAGGATCAAGGTCTTGAGTTACGATTGAGTAAGCTTTAACCATCCCTGCACTTGGCTTAATGGCCTGAAGGAAATTGATGTAGTTTTGCACTTCTTCAGGTGAACTATCTTGTTCGTCAGAGATGTAAACAACTACTAGGTAAGCGTTTTCACGACCCCAGCTCTGGTATTGAGAAAGGAAATCTTTTGAAGTTTCAAGACCCATTTCAGTACCCGAACCGCGAGTTCCCACTTTAATCATATCTTTAAAGTCTTGTAGGAACTGAGTCTGATTGGCACGAGCGGCTTCATCGGTAAGTTTAGAGGAGTCACCAACCATTTTACCTGAGTAAGCATCGCGCCCGTCAGTAGTCGTAATGGCCATTTGAAAATCAATATTGCGAGTAATGAAGTCGCGAATAAAGACATCAAAGTTGTAGGCGAGCTCATCTTGCTCATCACCCATTGAGCCTGAGTTATCAACAACCCAAAGGATATCAACAGCAGCTTCTTGAGCAGTGTTTTGAACAAAAGTGTCGTTAGCATTAGTAAGGGTACCGTCGCCACAAACACCTGGTTGAGGATCACCACCGTCAGTAGAACCACCGTCAGTAGAACCACCGTCAGTAGAACCACCGTCAGTAGAACCGCCGTCAGTAGAACCACCGCTAGTAGAACCACCGCTAGTAGAACCACCATCAGTTGAACCACCGTCAGTTGAGCCACCGCTAGTAGAACCGCCGTCAGTAGATCCACCGCTAGTAGAACCGCCATCAGTACTTCCACCAGTTGAACCGCTGCCGCCAGTGGTACTGCCGCCAGTGGTACTGCCGCCAGTGGTACTGCCGCCATCAGTTGATCCAGCGTCAGTGAGACCACCGTCGCTCAAACCACCGTCACTATTATCAGCAATTTTTGTATCAGGAATTTCCTCTGCGATATCTTCAGGAATCTCAATCGTGTCTTCAGGGACACCGACTCCTTCGAGGAATTCTTTTTCATAAAACTCTTGTTGGTTACATCCTGTGAAAAACAATACCAACAGAGAGACCGCCAAGGACTTCTGAAAAGTGTTAAAGGTAAACATGAGAACTCCAGAAAACTCCACTTAGTGTTCCTGAAAAGGGGGCTCAACTCCGTGTGGCCTTACCTTTTCCTAAGATGGCGTCTGTTTCCTTGGATTTTTGACTCTGCTTACATACCGCGAACTACAAAACGTACAACTCAAAAACCAATGATCTTGTCTCTTGGGTACTCAAACACTAGCAAATTCAGGGGTTCTCTCAAGAGGATTGAAAGGACAAATGAAAGAAGCTCTTAAAAACGTATTATTTTCGATAAGTTATATCGAAAATTGTGGCGAAATTGTCACATCTGAATTTATTTGGCCCCTTTAGAAAATGTGCCAAATTATATTGTCATTTGATTAGAATGACCTTTTTTCATAGGCTTAGCTAACTTTAGCATCCTATAAATTCTTCTTCACTAGGCCCTAAAGTAGCGAATTATGCTATAAAACCTGAGGAATAATAAGGACTTCCACCACTTTGAACTCTGGAAAATCATCCCTATGAATAGACTCGTGCGCTACTTTATAGATCGCTCTTTTCAAGTGAATCTACTCAGTGCCTTTGTCATTATTGCTGGTCTTGTCTCTCTCTTTAATATGAAAAGAGATTTAGTACCGCAGTGGAAGATCAATCAAGTCACTATTTCGGCCACTCTAAGTGGAGCCAGTCCTGCTCAGGTGGAAGACTTTGTAACCTTTCCCATTGAAGAGGCCATTCAAAATTTTGCAGGCATTGATAAGATCACCTCAACTTCTAGTGAAGGCAGCACTAACGTCAAAGTTTCTGTAAAAGACGAACTGACTGACAACGAAATTAATGACCTCTACCAAAATATTAAGGCTTCAGTTGAAAATATAAGAAGTGAACTTCCTCAAGATGTTGAAAACCTCAATATCGTCAATGAAAAGCTCACAAGCTTTTGGTTTAGCTCTTTAAGCGTGCTGAATTTTGATAATGAAAAGGCGACTCATCGTCTATGGTTAAAAAACCTTGGCGATGAATTGAGAAAGATTCCTGGCATCGTTAAAGTGACCGACCGCTCTTCTAAAGCGGATATTCTTATTCAACTCAATCAAAAGGCCATGGCACGCTATCGCCTCACGAGTCGTGATATTCAAGAATCCTTAGGAAAGAAGTTTCGCCCACTACCTGTGGGCTCCCTTGAAAAAGGGGAGAGTACTATTGCGGTTCAGATCACTCATGGTCTGCGTAGCCTTGAGGGTCTTAAAGAACTCATTATTAAAGGCAATTGTGGTGGTACGCGTATTCGCTTAAAAGATGTCGCTGATGTGCGTTTTGAAATTCCTAAAAAGAAGTATAAACAATTCACTAACGGAGTGGCCTCCGTTGGCGTTACCTTATTTAAAGACTTAGAAACGGACACCTTAGATACAAAGGTTGAAGTGCAAAAAGTTCTTGAAAAGCTTAATGCTTCTGCGCCTGATCAACTCAGTGCTAAGATCACAGACGATGGTCCGGCCTATATTGAAAGGCAGCTCAATGTTCTTAAGAATAATGCGCTTATGGGTGTTGTTCTTGTTGTCCTGGTTCTCTTGGCGTTCCTTGGTCTAAAGACCAGCTTAATGACGACCTTTGGTTTACCTCTGGCCTATTTTGCCACTTTCATTGTTCTAGGGGCGATGGGCATGAAGATCGATATCATTTCCGTTGTGGGAATGATCCTCATCCTTGGGATCTTAGTTGATGACGCTATTATCGTGTCAGAACAGTACATGCAGTATCTCGAAAAAGGGCACCCGCCTAAGGAAGCGGCCCTCATGGCCGTAAGAAAGACCTTTGTTCCCATTTTGGGTACTGTTCTGACGACTGCCGTCGCCTTTTCTCCCATTCTTATGGCCAAAGATGGTCTCTCTCAATTTCTAGAGGC
>JAUIBX010000025.1 GCA_030427595.1 Bacteriovoracia bacterium
CTTTCATAGCTTGCAGCATCTAGTAGCTCCATCCAATCGCTTAGGATGATTACCTCTCGATTGCGTGATAGATGCTTCTTAATCGCCTTCTCTTTTTCAACAAGAGTAAGTTGCTCCTTGCTCCACCCCAAGTTGAGCTTACCATCTTCATTTAAAAGCCCTTCCCTATTTAAAGAAGCAATCAGCTGGGCTATCCCCTTTTCTCCATTGCCACTTGGGACGTCTATAATCTTATCGGAGAGAATAAGTGCATGGATGGAGTCATTTGTCTCTGCAGAGAGAAGGTAGAGCATACATGTTATTTCCAATGCCGCTTGAAACTTTGATACATTATCCCAGCCATACATCATTGAAGAGCCGGCATCTATCACCACGGCGATTTGAACATTGCGCTCCTCCTCAAAAGTTTTGATAAAAGGATGACCCGTTTTGGCTAAAATTTTCCAATCGATAAATCGAACATCATCCCCATGGGTATATTGGCGGTGCTCTTTAAACTGAAGACCACTTCCACGAAAGTGACTTTTGAGCATACCTATACTGTAGCTATTACTTTTTTTAAAAAGCTGAGCCTTTATTCTTCCTACTATTTTTCGGACTTCTACTATATTCATAGTATTTTTTTAGCTATTTCTAATGCGAGGTCTCGTGCATTGATTTGATCAAGCGACGCTTCATAAGAAAGAATCATTCTGTGCCCAAGAACATCTGGGACAACCTTGAGTACATGGTCTGGGTTTACGAACTCACTTCCCTCTAAAAAAGCATTAAATTTTGCTATTTTAAAAAGCCATTGGCACGCACGAGGACTGGCTCCGGCAACAATGATACCCTTGTAGTTATTGGAGAAGTACTCTGAGCCAGGACGGGTTGCATGGACAATTTTGACGATGAGGTCTTTTATTTTTTCATCAATATATATTGAATTTGTAATTTCTTGAATTTGAATGAGATCATCTGTACTCAACTCTGCACTTATGTCTTCTAAAAAGTTTTTCTTAAGGCCCAAAATAGACTTTTCCGCCTCAAACTTTGGATAGTCCACGTGAATTTTCATCATAAATCTATCCATTTGAGCTTCAGGTAATGGATATGTACCTTCTTGATCAATTGGGTTTTGAGTTGCCAACACCACAAATGGAGATGAAAGCTTATGGGTATTATCTCCAATTGTTACTTGCTTTTCGGCCATCGCTTCTAATAATGCTGCCTGAACTTTTGCAGGTGAACGGTTGATTTCATCGGCCAATAAAATTTGAGTGAATATAGGTCCAAATTTTGTAGTGAAGGTCTCACTCTTTTGACTGTAGATCATCGTTCCTATGAGATCAGAGGGCAGAAGGTCCGGCGTAAACTGTATCCTTTTAAAGGATAGGTCACATAATTTACTCATAGTAGAGACAGACATCGTCTTACCAAGGCCAGGCATACCCTCAATGAGAAGGTGCCCCTCACAAACGAGAGCACAAAGAATCGCATCGAGCAGATTATCTTGACCAAAGATAAATTTTTTCGCTGTATCAAGTGATGATTTTGCTCTTTCTAGAACTTCATTCGACATAGAAACCCCTGTAATATTAATAGCATATCCTATTATAACCGCCTTTTTAGCGGATACAATGCGGACATAAGTGTACTAGGAATTTATCTTGTCTCGTTGTTAATACTTGGAAAAATCTTTTTAAAAATTTCGTTAATTTTCGACTGCTGTGGTCCAGTAATATATTTGATCAGCTCATCCAACTTTTTACCGTTATTACTCGTCAAGTAGAAAAGGATCTTTTGCAGTTCGCCATAAGAAGCATTTCTACTGCAATCATACCCCTCAGAGCGAGGCGTACATATTTTCGGCGCTCCATTATATTCAAGAAGTTCTTGAAAAGAAGACCATGGAATAGTGGAGTCTTCCTCTAGGTGTTCAAAGATATTTAAGAAAAGACCTTCTTGTGAAGACAGGTCACTTAAAAACTTCTTACCAGAATTGAGGCTTTCTTTAAAAAGACTAATTCTTTCTTCTTTAAATAAGCTTTTGATGAGTTTATTTGTCTGCGCCCTATTTGCCCGAGCAAAGAACGCTAACTCATGGAGTGCATAGATAATATCTTTATTATCTTCTTCTAGAAGCTTTGTCGTTACATCTAAGAAGTGGTTAAGAGACACTAGGTTATCAGTAGCTCTAAAGTCCCAAGTAGAAGAAATAAGTTCATGTGATTCGAGTAACGTTTTAACTAACTCAAGATAATCTAAGACGGATAATTCTCTGTAGCGGCGAAGGCTCACCTCATCTAATGAAGAGAGCGCCTCTGGGCTGGCCAAATAAGAGCTTAAGTAAATTCCTTTAAATAAAATTTGTTCCCATAGCCTCTGCTGGTCATAGCTTGCTTCATAAACATAAGTTAAAAAGCCATCCAGAAATGTTGAATCTTTTACGAACTCAAGAATATCCTCAAGAGCTGGTAGATGGTCTCTCTGACGAAAGTTTCTAAAAAGTCCTTCATCTGTCTTTCGTAGCCTTTCACCATTTAGAAAGTTTTGGAAATCCTCATCACTTCGGCCAACCCTATCTTTTAGAATTCTTGCCGAGTTAGTAAACATTCCAACCATCGAAACAAGGCCTAAGATTTTTCCATTGTGATCAACTAGGTCCTTTTTCCTATTTAGCCATGGTATTTGGATATTTAGACCAAGAAAGCGCCTATTCACAACGCTACTCACCTGACTCTTATCAGGTGACGAACTAACCAACGATGTCAAAAGGGCCTGCATATAATCCCCGAAGCGCCAGTCCTCTTTTGTATTAACATCTAAAAGTGAAAGGAAAGTTTCCTTACTATTCTTTGCAAATCGATGTTGGGCCTTATCCATGAACTTGCCACAGAACTTTAAAGGCACACACGCTTTAAGGAGTGAGTTTTTGCTATCTACAGTTTTATTATAGTCTTCTGCCTTAGCTACAGAATTCAGATAATGGGCACCCAGATAATTTTGATCGAAACGCACATCTCTAATAACAACTTCAATTCTCTCCATGGTGTTTAGATTTACATCATAAGGATCTGGAGCGCCCTTAGCCTGTTTTCTATCGACTTCCCAATCTTCAGTTTCAAAATAATTTAAGTCTGCTTTGGGAATAGCGCCATACTCCAATTCAAAACGGTTTGTTGGAATTGAGCGATCCGTAAACTTATTGAACATATCGAAGCTTTCTGTCAGCGTTACCCTTTTAAAGCGTGGGCTTTCTGATTCATAAGGAATTGGTAACCCATAATCTGCTGCAACCATCTTTAAAAGCTGTTCCAAGGCCTTTGGATTATCATCATTTTTCTTCAATACTCTTTTAATAACTCTCTTTACTATTCCTTTAAGTTGGTCCTTTTTTGGACAAGGAATTCCGCCTATTTCTTGATGATAGTTTTCGCAAGAAAAGCGCTCATCTTTAACGTATGAGCCTGGAGTCAAACTCGTATTTAAATTACCTGAGTTATAAAGATCATAGGCCCTCAAGATCTCGGGTAAAGAGCTGACCACTTTGTTGAGATGAATGAAATGATCTTTTTGGCCGTAAAACCTTGAAATTGTTTGGATAAAATCAACATCCTCATTAATCATGAGTTCCGTTAAGGAAAGAAAATTAAGCAGGGACCTTTTACGATCACCCTGGCCGATCCATTCACCAAAAGAGCGCAGGCTAATAGCGAGGCCTTCCTCATCATCATTAGCAAACCTTTTAGAAACTGAATTGGCCATCATGGTGGTCGCCTTAATCATTCCTGGCGAAAAAAGACCCGTGGTGCTTAAAGGCCTTTGAATGGCATTGGTCAATTCTTCACTTGCAATAAAAAACTTGAAAAAGGGATCCGTCTCTCCGAGTGGCCTACATGAGTCTGGGAGACGATTGATAAGATCATAAAATGTAACACTTGGGTCAACCAGATCATTTAAGCAAGCCTTCGTTGTGTCTGGGGGAATGAGTCTAGTTGTTACCCTTACTGGGTCAGGTGGAGTTTTCTCAAACACGTAACTACCCAAGAGATTAATGGTTGTTTCATCGGAAACACTTCCTCTAGAGACAATCTTGAGAATTTCAATAATGTGGTCTCTTGAAAAGAACACCTTGAAATCCTTTAAAAGATTTTCACCGGCCAAAACTCCCGTCACCTCTTGTAACGATGTTAGAGAGGCTTCCCTTTCTTCTTCAATAAAGAAGTCATCTAACACAAGCGGAAGCTTATCTTTACTTAAAGAGATGACCTCTGAGTAAAAGTCAAACAAGAGAGTTAAATTAGCACCTTTTGTATAATGC
Organism: Bacteriovoracia bacterium; assembly: GCA_030427595.1. Taxonomy (GTDB): domain Bacteria; phylum Bdellovibrionota; class Bacteriovoracia; order Bacteriovoracales; family Bacteriovoracaceae. Next base: position 4,304 of record JAUIBX010000025.1, read on the forward strand.
TGATCAAGAAAGTTAAAAAAGAAAAACTGACCATCACGCCCCAAGCTTCGCCATGTTCGACTCATTGATTCTAGGGTTTTGTTATCTTTTTCTAAAACAAAGAGAATCGCCTTATTGAGATAACCGTAAAATGGATCTGGAAGTGAATTGAAAATATCAAAAACCGAAGATGTTAAGTCATCTTTTCTTGCAGTTGTCGCTCTTATCATATCGACAAAAGAGGCGAATAAGTCTGAAGAAAAATATCTTAATAAAAACAAGTTATCTTTCTTTGAAACGGTTCCAGAGGATTGCATTTTCTGAACGAAGTGAAAGTAGTCTGGCTCCAACAACAAGGAAGTTGTCTTTTCCATCAGTCTAATAAAGTTGATTTCGTGATAGACCTCAGACTCTTTCTCGTAAGTCTTTATCTCAGCACCATAGTTCATTAGGTTTGGGCAAATCTCTTTGGCGGCCTTCAAAATTGCTACGGACTGCAAGCTCGTTCTAAAGAAGTCACTTTGATCCTTGGCAAATAACATGTCTACAAACTCATTGAGATGCTGTGAAATATCAACACTAAAGGTTTGAGACTTCTCACGACTACAAAGTATCTCAGCCGAAAGGGACTTTTCTAGTATTTTAAAGTCCTTCCACATGTCATAGTGAGTATCGACAGGATACCTTACGAGATAAATGAACTCGTCTCTATCGAAATTGTTTTCAACTAAGAAAGGGAGCCAGCCCTTTTCCCCGTACTCGTCAAGAATGATTCTCCTGTAGAACTCAAGCTCTTCTTTAAAATCTTCATCTCCCATGCGAAGAAAGATTTGATTTAAAAAATTATTGCGTGCTTCTTTGAAGTCTGGATTATTCAGGTTGGAAGTCAGTGATCTTACAAATGAAGAGCCTTGTCCCTTAAAAGAGTAAGAGAAAGACCTTAGCAGGTTTGAAAAGTTTTCTAAGTCTCCTTCTGACATTTTGAAGAAGGTAAAGAATGACCATACATCTTCTGGTGAAATAGTACTTCTCTCCAAACACCCCTCTTTGTTAAGGGCACACCCAAGAAGCTTATTCACATGAAAATAAAAGTTAGAATCGCTTAAAGAGGTTATAACTTTGGCCAATTCATCAAGACCTTCTTTTCGATCAAGCTCGCCAACTAGAGATATTAATTTGTCTCGCAAGTTAGTATCATTGAAAATGTGTTTATTCAGAGGTGTAGCAAAACGATTCCAGTCGTTTTCTTCAACATTCTCAAGCGCCTTGTATAGTGCCGGAAAGCTTTCATCCCAGGTCGTACAAACAAAAAGGTCTCGAACATTATTTAGTTCAACAATATTTTGGAGAAGGTCTACCCTACGACAAGCTTCCCCTCTTCTTATTTCAGAAAGAGAGTCTACATAATCTGGAGCGAGGTCTGAAGGTGACTGCTTCTGACATGATCCAACAAAGAATAGTGTTAAAAATAAAATTACTTTCAAGGGCGTTAGTTGCGAAAATGCTTAGTGGCCTCACCTGCATTAATTTTGTAATTAGAAAAAGACAGTTCAGTTTGACCCGTTCTTTCTTGCTTTTTCTCATCTTTACCAGGTGCTACCACGTACTGTGTTGTGCTTATTAAGATTTTTTCTGGGAAGCCATATCCAACATAGTTTTCGTGGTCTATTTCGGTCTCTATTTCTGTTACCTGTGGCCCCTGGATTGTTTTGGCCTTAACCTCATTAAGAACCCACTTATTCTTTGACCAACTTTTCTTTGTATAAGAAAAGACCGATTGTTGAAAGCCAAGAGGGCTGTAGCTCTTATAGGTTGAAAGCTTACCTTCTTTATCAAACATAAGTTCAATTTTATTAACGGCCTTACTATTGGCGGGATCTTTAGCTTTAACCAATGTTCCAGAAGAGGTCTTTTGAGGAGTAAGCTCATAACCTCTAATCCGCTTACCCAATTTTTGCGGAACTAAATAATCTACTCTGTTTACTATTAAATTCTTTAGATTATTTCTTAACTCCTGAAACCCCCGTGGAAGCCCTTCAACAACAAGATCTAATTTCCCTGGGTAAATCCAAAAAAGTTTATAATAAACCTCATCCTTAATATCTAGTGACACCAGTTCTTTTTTAAGCCTTTCCGTTAAACCCTTTAATCTAATCTCACACGAAAAATCTTTGAGACCGTTTTTTAGTGGATCGTAGGTGCGCAAGTCAAAGCTTTCTATAAGCTCAACTGAGTGTGCCGCAAAACAAAAAGTCACCGAAATTATTAATAAAAGATGCTTCATTACCTACCTCTTTACCAATACTATTCTCTCAACCATCTTCGTTGACTTCAATTGATGTCAGCTTTTGCCGCCAATTTTGATCAAAATGGACAACTATATGTTTTTCTTTTTTGTAATTGACCATACCGGGAGTCCCCTTTACCCCCTTTAGATTCTTCACCAAGGTGTAAATTATTGGAATGTCTTGGATTTTTATACCATTTAACTCCACTAATGCAGAACCTAAGATCACGTAATCACAAATGTCTAAACTCTTACCCAAGTTCTTTATAAAGAGGTGTCCGCTTTTGTAACCATCCAAATGAAGCCAAAGATCCTCTTTTTTTGCAATATTCTTTCTAATGTAATCATTCTCAAGGGCCGAACGTCCCAAATAGACCTTTAGGCCTCTATACTGGAGTTCAATGAAGTTTGCTTTCTTCTCTATCTTTTGAAGTTCTTTTCGCTCAGTCCAGATTGGCTGGATAACTTTACCTAACTCGGGCTTTTGGCCTTTTATACTTTCACCCCTCTTATCTTCTTGGGTTAAGGACTCCAAGCGTTTTTTCAAAAAAGACTGGGACTTTCTCCAACCTTTTATTTTATCAAAGAGAAACTCTCTCTTCTTGTAGTGACCTTCATAGCCCTTAAAGTTAACAGAAAATCGTCCCTCACCTATAGACTTTACATCCGTTAGATCTTTTTCAGTCTGCTTCTGTAAATAATCGAGAGCATCAAGCTTTTTTAAGTCGTTTCTAATCTTGTCTATGGTTCTATTTCTTCTCTCGTTACTTTTGTTATTTCTATCAGTCCCAGATCTCTCCATTAAAGAGTATTGCTTAAGGTAAGCCTCGACACTAAGATCTCCGCTTCTCTTTCCAGTAGAAGGAATATTTCCCACGTCAAGGTCAGCAAAAACATCCTCGACGCTTAGCTCGTCTAGGCTTTGGCCTACCAGCTTACACTTCCCTATCCAACTCTTAAAAAAGTAGGCTTGGCCAGCCCTATCTTCACAATGAGAAAAGAATAAGTCCCTTCCTCTCCAAAAAAACCAAACTTTTAGAGGATTTGGTCCTATTCTCCCTTTAATTGTAGCGATTCTGTCTTTCTCATATGCTTCTATTTTATGAATTTGCATTCCTCGCCAATTTTTTCGAGAATATTGCAAAAATCTATCCTGAATCCTCAGAAAAGATGGTGGTTTCTCAAAAGTGTAATCAAAACCTTGGTATTGTGCCCCTCTTCCAAAATAGAGATAAAGGGTTTTGCCCTTAAAGCGTGTTTGAAGACACAGGAAATGAGGTGTGCTTATACACTGTTGAACTAGCCCATTACCCTTTTCTTCGATAAGATCGTTAAAAGACTTAACCTTCGTATATAAACTGGCAATTGATTGACTCATGAACTCTACCCTTTTGAGCCCCGATTATATCACCTCTCAGGACAATATTGATCTTTTGCCACTTCTGGAGAAGTTTTCTAGGCTTTTTAAGTTTCACGAAAACCACCATTTTCTGAAAAGCAATATAAGGCCTACATCTTTACCAGAGATCGAGGATACTTATAACAGACAGGAAGCCCTAAGCAAGATTGACAACTGGCAAGACAAGGTCAAAAAAGCACTTCAGGAGCTTGATGCGGAACTCCCCTTTTCCCTCATATTAAAAAAAGCCTCAAAGGCGCAAGTTTTAGAGGTAAAAGAATTGGTCCAGACTTATAGCGCTATAAAGTCTATTTTTCCTCTTCAAAAAGATATTAAGCTAGGTCACCTTGAAAAATTAGACCCAAATCAAGTTAATAAGTTCTTCAAAAACTTTTTTAAAGAAGCAGAGTTATTATTTGATTTCAAAAGCCAGTCACTTGTTACTTATAAACACTCACGACTAAAGAGCCTTGACCGCAAAATTATAGAAACAAATAAAGAACTCAGGTCACGTCTTTCTAAAATATCTAGCCAATGGTCAAATGACGATCTTCTTCAGGCTAACGAGTATGACATTTTAGAAGATAAATTTGTTCTGCCAGTTCGCTCAGATCGTTACAACTCAAACCTCGGTCGAATAATTTATAGATCAAATAGTGGAAATACTCTATTTATTGAACCGTTTTCTCTAAGACAACTCACCAACACTATAGAAGAGCTAAGAGCAGAACTCGAAAGAGAAATCTATAAGCTTCTAAAGTTTCTAAGTGAAGAACTTAATAGAAACTACGAGGTTCTAAAAAAGATTTTTGAAATCCTTAAAGAAGTAGATCTATGCTACGGTCGACTACAGTGTTCCCAAGCTTTTTCGCTTTGTCGTCCAACACTTAACGCCAAAAAAAACTATAAAATTGAGGGTGTTTTTCATCCTTTAATTCCTAACCCGGTAAAGAACGATATTCTCATTAAAGGAAAAGATCAGGGCCTATTGATTAGTGGACCCAACACTGGTGGAAAGACCGTTCTTCTTAAAAGCTTCTGCTTGTGTTTAATGCTGCCACATTTAGGCTTTTACGTTCCTGCAGTGAGTGCAGACATAAATCTTACCAATAAGATGTTCTTTATTAGCCACGATAACCAAAGCCTAATGGATGGGCTTAGTAGTTTTAGCTCGGAGGCCTTAAATTATCTTGAGGTTTTAAAGGAAATTGATGAGAGCTCTGTTGTATTTATAGATGAAATCTTTAATACAACATCCTCACTTGAGGCATCTGAACTAGCAGTTGCCCTCATCAAGCAGATTACTCATATCGGGGGTCAAGTCTTTATATCAAGCCACCATGAAAACCTTAAAAAGTGGGTCTTTGAAGAAAATCTCATCATGAGTGGACATATGGGATTTACAAAGGGAAGTAATCGCCCAACTTACATTTTTCACCTTGGCTCACCAGGAAAGAGTTTTGCCAAAGAGGTTTTTCTTGGGCTTGAAAGGGAGCATTTTGATAACCCCTTGGTCACTCGTTGGCTAGGGCACCGAAGTACCGAACCAGAGGCCTTGAATGAAAAAATTCAAGACCTTGACCTCATAAGAGAAGAATCCATTCGTCACAAAGAGCAATACGAAAAACTTCTTAAAGAAGTTGAGTCTAAAAAAGAACAAGTTAAAAATTTACTTGAAATAGAGAAGCGCAAGCTTGAAAGCCAATTTGATAAGCGATGGCAAAAACTTAAAAAAGAGACTCTTGACCTCACCGACAAAATTAAAAGGGGAGAGGTAAGAAATATTGTTAAAGTTAGTGAGAGTCTTAACCAATCAAAGGAAAGCCTAAGTGAAAAGGAAATTAGTCCCCAAAGACTTTTGGGTGAAGAGAAAAGGTCCTTCGCAGTAGGGGAAACCGTAATTATAAAAAGCCTTCAAAAAGAAGGGAAAATACTTAAGGTTTCTAAAAGAAAAGCCCAAGTTGAAGCTGGAAAAATTAAAACATGGGTGCCCCTGAGAGACCTCCTTGGTTCAAAGAATCAAACTCACTCAAAGCCAAAAGAGCAGGTAAGAGTTCAAATCACAAAAAACAAAGAGGGGAGAGGAATGGTCCTTGATGCTCGTGGCATGAGAAGAAATGAGTTTTTAAATCTTGCCGAAGGCCACATTCTCGATGTTCTAAACGGTGACCTTCCCTTTGTCGACATAATCCATGGTTTTGGAGATGGCATACTCAAAAAGAGCTTATATGAGCTTTTAAAGAGCTACTCAGAACTTAAATATGGATTCGTTGAAGGAAATATGGGAACGACTAGAGTAGAGTTAATGAATTAACTCTCCAATTCTGTCGGTACGAATATTCATTCCCACCTCTGGGTTATTTGAGCTACTTATAGAAAGCCAAACTAAAAAGGCCTTGCCCTTAACGTTCTTATGAGGAACCACACCCCAGTATCTAGAATCATAAGAAAAGTCTCGATTATCACCCATTACAAAGTAGTGACCTTTTGGAATCTTCCTCTTGGCATAATTTACCTTGAAAAAGTTGTCTTTATCTATTTGATAAGTAAAGCTTCTTTTTTTTAAGAGAACTTTATAGAACTCAAAGTTATTATCCCTAAACTTCTCATCCATACTTTTCATATAAATCTTACTATCTTCCGCCTTAACCTTAAGTGGCTCCCCATTTATATAGACAACCTTTTTCTTGATCTCAATAGTTTCACCTGGAAGACCGACAACACGCTTAATGTAGTTAATGGAAGGGTCTTTGGGGTATTTAAAAACTATTATGTCCCCTCGCTTAACCTTTTTTTCACCAAAAAGGTAAATGGGATCCAAGTTAAAAGAGCCAATTGTTAGGTCAGAAAAGGGAAGCTTTACACCATAGGCGAATTTGTTAACGAGGATAAAGTCCCCAATTTTAAGAGTAGGAATCATTGAACCTGTAGGTATTTTAAAGGGCTCAAAGATGACAGAGCGAAAGGTAAGGACCAAGAAGAAAATAATGAAGAGGGCAAGACCCTCTTTTAAAAAAGCTTTTCTTTTACTTCTCGTTGGCTTGTGAGTCTCAATTACTGGAGAGCTTACGTCCTCTGCTGGATCTTGGAAGTCATTTTCTTCTGAGTTTACTCCTGATTCCATCTAGGACTTGCCCTCTTCTTCTTTTTTGGTTTTCGCCAAAACCTTTTCATCCATGGTGCTTATGAGCTCTAAAACTTTCTTTCCAAGAAACGTAGATTTGTAATACCACTTCTTACCGTTTACGTTCATAATCGCAAGAGATACGCCGAGATCTTTTTCTTTATCTTTGGGTTTTGCATAAAGAGACAGCCAGTCGCGTTTTCCAAAGGGAATCCCCCCAGTTATGCTGCCCGTTTTCGCCCCAATTTCATACTTCTTCATTAATCGCCTACCAGAACGCCCCCTTTTAATACCTCTTGCTGTTCCCTTAGAGACGGCCAAAGACATCATCTGCTTCATGTCAGCTACAGTTTGATCATCTAGAACTTTTTCTCTTACCTTTGGGTACCTAACTGAAATTTCACCGGAGGAAATCGAATCGACAATATAGGGTGACTGATAATAACCGCCTGAAGCAACAATTGAGCTTAGCAGCGCCGCGTGGACAGGAGAAATCAAAGTCTCCTTATTGAAGCCTGACGCCATCTCCGCTAATTCATATTGAGACTCCGGCATAACGAAGCGAGAAGGACCGAGATTAAAATCAAACATCAACTGCCTATTAAATCCAAAGTTAAACGCTTTCTTGAAAATTGAATGACCTGAAGACTTTTGGATGGCCGCTTTTCCAAAAATCACATTATTAGAATAAGCAAATGCCTTTTTAAAACTAATCCATCTGGTCCAACGACTTACTTTATTTTTCAACTGGTATTTATAAAGAGTTGTGCCTCTCCCTCGGTAATTGAATTTGGTACTTGGTTCAATTTTATTTGAGCTTAAGAGATCAGCAGAGGTGATAATTTTAAAGAGAGAAGCTGAAGGGTGAGTACTTGTAAAAGGTAGAGAGAAGTTTAATTGGCGATTTTCACGACTAATACCGGCAACAGCAAGAATCTCACCAGTATTATTATTCATCACAACTATAGCTGAATGATCATTAGGGTAACGCTTAAGTATCTTTTCAACACCCCTTTGAATATCCCAGTTAATTGTATATGAGATGTTATAGTCATTCTCTTCATATTTTAAAATGTTAGGAAAGTCGTTTTCTGAAACAACTCTATGGCTAACTGATTCTTTTACAAAAGCTAGAGCATTTCTCTTATGCTCCAATACAGTTTTAGCCTGATGCTGTTGCCAATAAAAATACCCTCCAACTGAGAGCGATATAAAGGCGAAAACAATCCATTTTTTCGAAATAGTCATAACTTCTATTATGCCTTATATCTTTTTCCGATAGCAAAAAATTCCTTTGAAACCGAACGTGTTGATTTTGGCTTTAAAAACTGGAACTCCTCAAAGACTTTCTTATTTTCCTTTAAAAAAGTCTGTGCCTTATGTGAGTCAAAGACCTTAATAACCATATTACCCCCAGGCTTAAGAAACTTTGGTAGGATAAAGAAGACCTCCTCTATAAGATTAAGACTTCGATCTTGGTCCACAGACTTAATTCCTGTGGTGCTAGGGGCCATATCAGATAAAACAACATCAAAAAGATCATTGCGCTCAAGATCTTCAAGAACATCTACATCAAAAATTGATTTCTCATAGAGGCGCACATTTTTTAAGGGTGAGAGCTTCTTATTAACCGGCTTAATATCTATTCCGACCACCTCTCCCTCATTTCCAACTTTTCTAGAGGTGTATTGAATCCATGAGCCGGGGTGGTAACCAAAGTCGACCACATGATCAGCAGCATTAAGAACCTTGTACTTCTGGTCAATTTCCTCAAGCTTATAAACGCTTCGTGCCAAGAAGTTTTCTTTCTTCGCCTTCTTAAAGTAATAATCTTTAACCTTAAAACCCATTAAAATGGTCTCCTCTGACGAAAGATGGCATTCTATATATTTTCCCTAGACAAGTTTTCTTACATTACTTGCCAGAAAATAGATAGAGTGGCGCCATGCATTCGCAAATATTTTCCTAACAAAACCGACTTTTCTTCTTGACGGCCATATCTTATCCACAAAAACCACTACAGTTATCCACATTTTGTACGAATGTTAGTTCTTAAGATGAGTTAATAAAAGTTGTTAATTCAAAGGTAAAATCGATAGGTTAGCGCACCATGACCAAAATTTTTTACAAATAGGGTTTCGCATGCGGCTATCTATCAACATTTAGCTGCGAGTTATTCACAATTTTAGGACATCTTAACAGGACTAACATTTATAAAGAGTGTCAGAAGGCACCTGAGTGCCATTTCTTACAAATCGAAGGTTCTAAAGATGATTTTAACCCTTCCTTCAAAGTGGCTGTCTAGCAAACATATAAGGATATAAACGAGGTAGATCATATTTCTACTAGAGCGAAGACGGCTCATTGTTTGAAATATTAACTCCAAAGGAACAAGTGAAAACCAGGCCAAGGTCCACATCAAAGAAAAAGATCCAAAAATACCCGACCCCCCAAGTAGGTCATAAACGAGCAAAACGGCACCTGCGATCAACATATGCCTCAGGTAGGTCTGATCCATCTTGAAGTTCTGAAAAGGCTTTAAATTGCTTTTAAAAGCGTACAGTAAGGTAATAAGGAAGCCTAAAGGCGCCAAAGAGAAAAAGGCCTTCCTTTTAAAAACAATCAGAAAGTTTTCAAAGTATTCCGGATGAATATTAAAGTAATCTTGAGAAAGACCTGTGCTCGTTAAAAGGGCTAGCAAGCTTAACCCAAGACCAAAGGAGGCGTATCGTAGGCCTTGCTTAAGAAACCAATTGGTTTTGGTGTTAAGAAAATAATAAATAAGCCCCAAAAGAGGAATCCACAAAAGCCACCATTGATAAAAGATTAATGTGCCATAGAAACCGACAAGGCCCAAGAAAAGCCCCGTTCTATAAGTTGAACTCCTTGTGACCCACAACAAGGTCCAGATCCATAAAAGGGAATAAGTTTCAAAAATAGCAGAGCCAAAATCGGCCACTAATACTTTGGTCCAAGACCAAGAAGAAAGAAGAGCGAATACACCCAATAGAGAGAGCCTCCTAGAGAAGAAGAATCTCAACAGAGCGTAGAACACAAATAAGAATAGTCCCAAGTGAATAAAGTAAAAGTGAAAACTCCAGGCTAGATTCAGTAGGTCTGGGTACTTATAAAAAGGGTAGTAATTAACCTTGATAAAATTCCAAAGCATTCCACTAACTTTTTCATTGGGATCAAAGAAAAGCTTCAAAGCTTCAGCTTCTTTTAAGACTGGTAAGTCTGGAATCGAAAAAGCGAAGAGAATTAAAACCAAGAAGACGAGGGTCTTTTCAAAAGAGTCGAGATAGCGAAATTCGGTGAAATTTGAGGTAACAGATTCACGAATAATTTTTCCTCTTGTTGGCCAGCTATAGAAAATCCCTAGGAGTGCCCAAGTGATCCAAAAGGAGTTGTATATCCACTTGGTGGGTAAGAAGTTGAGAAGATTAAAAAAAAGAATAAAGAAGAACATCCCTAAAAATAGCCGGTAGACCAAGCGGTCCATTGAGCTATTCACCCTAAAGTAGATCTTTAAGCGATGATCGATCTCCTTACCCAGGAAGAACCACTGGCTACAAATAAAAAGGATATAGGCGGCTACCGCAATGGCCTGAACACCAGACGGAACCCCCACGGCCTTGGGAATCCATATGGGAATAAGAAGGAAGGAAAAGTACGTAAGTACCCGAATTAAAAAGAACTTTGATTTTAAATAAAATATTCCCGAGTTCGGGGCTAAAGTATTGTGCATAGTAACCGATAGTTTTAATACAGAAAATAACCAACTAGTTTTCTCGAATTTTTACAATAGGCCGGCCCCCAACCGGTCTTTTTTTATTCTAGTTCCTTTTAGATAAGAAGCAATTATTTCTGCTAACTTAGCCATTCTGGTACTTTTTGCGCCCTGTCCAAAACTCCCTCAAACTTTGATAAGATGATGAGATGAAGGTCAATGGCAGGACGCCACGATGACCCCCCAACCGCCAGGAGGGCAAGCTTTTGGGTATTTCTTTCGGCTCCATTAACACCGGACTTCCAAAAGATATTGTTAAGCAAATCATGGAAGCGGAAAAGATCCCCGTCAAAAAGATGGAGGAGCGTAAAGGTAAGATTGAAAACAAGAAGCAGCTTGTTGGGGAGCTCAATAAGCTTATGGGAGACCTTAAGGGAAAGATCCTTCAAAATGGTAATGCCCGCTCTCTAAAAGAACTCAAAGTCGACACCAATAACGACATTGTAGGTGTGACCGTAGATAAGAATATCGCCAATCCTGCCAACTACCAGTTTGAAGTGGTTCAGCTAGCTCAAAAAACAAGCGCCATGTCTGTAGGTGTTCCAGATAAAGACGAAACCTATACCGGTGTTGGTTACATCACTTACAAAACACCCGATGGCACCGAGAAAGAAGTCTTTGTTGGCGCAGATGATGCCAGCCTCACTGGGATCGCCAAGCTTATCAATAAAGACTCAGATAACGGAATGCACGCCACAGTCGTCAATGATGGCTCTGGTAGTGACTCTCCCTGGAGACTTCTTATCAGTCTCGATGATGTTGGTGATGATAATAAGGCTGAATTTCCCTATTTCTACTTTGTGGATGGTGAGTACGACCTTTACCTAGAAAAGGAAAGGCCTGCTCAGGATGCCAAAATCAAGGTCGATGGCTTTGAAATTGAAGTTCCGGAAAATAAAGTTAAGGACGTCATACCAGGCGTAACTATTGACCTTAAAAAGGCAAAACCCGGTGAAGAATTTGGTATTAATATTGGCGATGACAAGGAAGCAGTTACAGGCAAAATCGGCGACTTTGTCGACTCCATAAATGCTGTACTTGGCTTTATTAAGCAACAAAATAATATGGATGAGAACACGGACACCTCCAGAACTCTTGGTGGTGATATTCTTCTCCAAACAATTGAAGGGCGAATTCGTTCTATTGTCTTTAAGGATGTTGAGACCAGCCAGGGTTACAAACGAGTTGGTGATATCGGGTTATCCTTCCAAAGAGATGGTACTCTTAAACTTGACCAGGACCGCTTTGATAAGGTTCTAGCTGAAAACTACAGCATAGTATCTGAGGTCCTTACCGGTTACTTTAGGCCAGATGGAACAAAGAGCTCTGGCTTCATTGATAACCTCGGTGAATTCGTCAACTCAGCGATTCGCTTTCCCAATGGCATACTTACCAATAGAAGCAAAGGACTAGATTCAAAGATCGAGCAAATTGATCGGAGAATTGAGCAAAGACAGCGCATGTTGGAACAAAAAGAAAAGAACCTTAAAGATAAATTTGCAAGACTTGAAGGAACAATAGCAAAAATCCAGTCTCAAGGAGCTGGTGTGTCGGCACTTGGTGCCGCCCCTGTTAATGCAGTTACACAACTGGGATAATAGGGTGAAGTAGGAGGACTAATATGAGCTACGGTTTAGGTGCTTACAAGAAAACCTCAATTCATACAGCGAGCAAGGAACAAATCCTTCTCATGCTCTATCAGGCAGCAATAAAAAACTGCAAGAAGGCAATGGAGGCGATCGACAACAAAGATATCGCTAAGAAAGGTGAGTTTATTGGAAAGCTTCAGGATATTATTATTGAACTCAATAATAGCCTGGACTTTGAAGTCGGTGGTGAAGTTGCTGAAGAGCTCTCTTCTCTCTACGACTACATGCTATTTTCTTCAACTCAAGCAAATATAAAGATCGACAAGGAGCCTCTTGAAGGTTGCCTCAAGGTCCTTAACATCCTTTACGAAGGGTGGAGAGAAGCCGTGAAACAATTAAGACAAGAAAAAGGTGAGCCCAAGAAAGAGGCTTAATTCGGAGCTATTTTATGATTGATCGTCTAATGCTGAAGCTACAAGAATTCACAGACCGCCTTGACCAGTGCAACAGAAGCACAGAAAGAATTTACTCATCAGTTGTTAATGAAAATTGGCAAGATGTAGAGTTCAATACATCAAATCGTGAAAATGCCCTACAGGTAATCGCAAAAGAACAAGAGCAAATCGAGAAGGTTATTAACAATATCTTTAGCGAAGAGCTCACTCCAGAAAATATCAACATTATTAAGAGCTGGGCCTTTGATACCCAGAACTGGATCAATAGAACCGCTGCTAGAGATGAAGCTATTTTAATTGCTCTTAATGATTCAAAAGACAATGTCACCAAGGAAATTGCTACACTATTTAAGTCCAAAACAGCATTTCGTGGCTACAACCTAAGTGACGTTAGTAAATAAAAGCACTTAACCTACCCTCTATGTAGGTCTTTCCATAGTGTCAAAAAGAGACCAAAGCACTTTATTGACACGCTTCTGGATATGTGAGGAAATAAAAGAAGCAGCCTTGCCAACCAATGAATGGTTTGGCCCTGCAACTATGGTGACTTCAAGGAAGAGGCAACACATGGTTACCTACAAATTAAAGAAATAGAATTTTGTTTGATACCAAGGATCGGTAATGAAAACCCTCATTAACAATGCAATTGATGTTGTTGAAATCAAAAGCTCCAAAACAGATCTACCTGTACCTGTCATTAATGGAGTTCATCTTCACTCTATTTATAACCCAGAACGAGAAGCCGAAAGCTTTGTTAGTGCAAGTGAAGGTCATTTAAAGAAAAACTCAGACCTTCTCATTTTTGGCCTTGGATTTGGTTATCACCTTTCTAAAGTAGAAGCTCGCATGAAAGCTCTTTACGGGGATGATTATAGAGTTTTCGTGATTGAGCCCAATAAAGAGCTCTATAAAAAGTGGAAAGAACTTAAGCCAAATATTTTATCACCCAGGGTTAAAGTCGTTCACTACATTGAGGTTAAAGACTTTTATAAAGATAAAGAACTTGTCTCATTCCTAAGTGATAAGCCTAGTATTTTACCTCACCCAGCCTCATTCCAGCTCAATGAAAGCTTTTTCAAAACATTTATGACTTTTCACTACCCGACCTCATTAAAAGAGAGCCTCTTTTTTATTGAGGATGATGCTTTTGCCGATTACCTACAAGAGCAGGACTTAAGTCAGTCCACCGATGAATATATTGAATCACTTAAAAGTAAACCTTTTATCCAGGGCCACGATTTTATAGCCCTTGCCCTAAAAGAGATGGTTGGCGAGGGACAGAGGTAATTATGAAGAGAATACTCATTGTTAATCTAAAGCGATTTGGCGATATCTTTCAAACCCAACATCTCGTTGATTCTCTCAGGAGAGATAAGCCCGGTGTTCAAGTGGACCTCCTTTGCTATCAGGAAATGGTACGAGCTGCTAAAGTTCTCTGTGGTGTGAGGGAAGTAAATACCATCGACAGAAAGAAGGTTGTTTCATACTACAAGAATAATATCTACAGCGATGGTCTTGCCCTTAATGAACTCCAGCAAACATTGGATTTCGTTAAACAAAATGATTATGACCAAGTTCTTAACTACTCAAATGATAAGGTGAGTACCTTCATTTGCTCCTATCTTGTAGGACGAGCAGATCAGGCCCTTGGGATTTCATTCACATCAAGACAGACGCTTAATTACTCTAGTTCTTATAGCGTTGTTCTCAATGACATCGTCACCCAAACTAATTTCACCCCCTATAGCTTTAACGATTTGGCCCATCATATCTGTGACACGACATATACTTGTGATTTTCAAAGAGAAAGGGTTAAGTCCAACAAGGCCCATGATAAAACAGCGCGCAACAACCTAAACCGTCTAAGATCTAGTAAGTCAGAAGATATCAGTGGTGTAAGCATTATTGGCTTTCAACTCTTTGCCTCTGCCAAAGAAAAGGAAATACCAGAGGAAACGTTAATCGAGACCATTAAGCTTGTCCTAGAGGATGAAAGGATGGTGCCTATTATTCTTCTAGCGCCAAACCCACAGGAAAGAGAGAAGGCCAATAGACTTAATCAGCGCTTTAACAATAGGCTTGTCTCTGTCGAAGCTGACTTTATCGCTCTACCAAGCGTTCTAAAGAATATTGACCTCGTTGTTACACCCGATACTGCCATTAAACACTTATCGGACTTGGTAAACACCCCCGTTGTCGAAGTTTCATTAGGTCCTTCACCTCTATTCAAGCAAGGAAGTGTAAACCCCAACAGTATTATTATTTCGAGGCCTGCAAATTTAAGGACTTTTAAAAGTCAAAGCATTGTTAGTGAGCAGGAGATTGAAAAAAACAAAGAGCTTAAAGGAAGTCTTCTATTTGATGTTATAAAGCACCAGCTTATTGAAGATGCCTCAGGGTTTAATTCAGAAAATATGAATGGCTTTTGCTTATATCGTCCGACAAAGGTCGTAGACGGAGTAACTTATTTTCCAATCGCCGGCGAATATGATGGAGTTTTTGAAGCCAAAAGAACTCTGTCTCGATCCATCATTCAAAAAGTCTTTAAAGGCGTTATCGATGAGAATCTAATTGAAGCCGCTTATCAACAGATTGGTCGCAGAAATATCCAAGCTGCTATTGAAGAAGAAAAACACGCTCTTTCCATTTTAACAAAAGAGCTACTCAGCACTCTAAGAGGGCTTATTCAAACTCGGGAAAATAAAAATAAAGCTCCCGTTTTTATTGAAGCACTAGAAAAGCTTCTTTCTCATTGCTTTGACAATAATTTAGCTGCTATTCACGCACTAAACTTCAGGGCCAAGATTGAGTCCCTCAATTCAAGCTCTCTTGAAGCGAACTTCAAAGAGGTTGAAGGTCTTCTTTATGAACTAAAAGATTACCTCCAAAGCTCTCTTTATGTGTTCAAACGCTGTGAAGATATTGGCCACTCAATCAAAACGCCCTCTACAAGACCTGCATCAATAAGAGAAAATACTTTATGAAAGAAGATATCGTTAAAAGGCTTAAGGAAGTAGAAGAACAGCTTCAGCAAGGAAGACCTTTGCAACAAGAAGATATTGTCTTCCTCTTTGGTCTTAGCATAATTAAGGACAAAAAAGATGACTAACGTTACAGGAACTTTTGCAGTCATTCAGCTCAACAGACTTGGAGATCTTATCCAGTCTCACCAAACTGTAAAAGACCTGAAACGGCAACATCCCAATGTTGTAGTTAAACTAATTGCAAGAGAAGAGTTCTACAAACCCCTTTCCTTTCTTTTGAAAGAGGCTTTTGATGATATTATTCTCATTAAAAGAGACGACTTGTTAAGACAGGCAGGTGACAACCTTCAAGAGTTTATTGATGGTATAAACAAGTTATTAGCGGAGCCTCGTCTGCAAAATATTGATGTCATTATAAATCAGTCCTTCTGCCAGAGCTCTAATTACTTAACCACGCTCATACCTGCCAAGCATCGCCTTGGTACCCATATTAACTCATTTAATCAGGTTGTTGTTTCTGATCAGTGGAGCCAGCTTGTTTACTCAATGGTCATGGGTGGGCCGAACTGCCCCTTTCACCTTGTTGATATCTTCAAAAATCAATTTGGTATTAAAGAGCGAAAAATTTGGGATGATGCTCAAAGACATGTCGGAGAGGACCAGACCCTAGCCCTTCAAATACTGGAAGCCTCAAAAGTGGTCAGAGGTGCTCTTTAAGCTTCTTAAAGAGTCGCCGAACATCAACGTTAAAGTTTTTGGCTCCCCTAAGGAAAAAGAACTCGCAGAGCAAATGCTCGGCACCCCTAGTCTAAAAAAGTACATGGATCGCGTTGAAAACCATGTAGGAAGTTTAACGCTAGAGCAGGTTGCTGAAGAATTTAAAAAATGTTCTCACTTTGTTGGCCATGACTCTGCTTTGGGTCACCTGGCAAAGGAAGTAGGACTTGCTTCACTTACTGTATCCCTAGGTACAGTTCGCCCTATTGAAACTGC
Source organism: Bacteriovoracia bacterium (assembly GCA_030427595.1). Taxonomy (GTDB): domain Bacteria; phylum Bdellovibrionota; class Bacteriovoracia; order Bacteriovoracales; family Bacteriovoracaceae. The sequence continues at coordinate 20,904 of JAUIBX010000025.1, forward strand.
CCCTTATGGTATCAATACATTTGTCTTATCCCCAAAGACAAAGTGCTTTCCCTGCTTTCCCGATACTGAATGCAACTTCTTTCAATGCCACGCAGACCTTAGCTATCAGGCAGTAACAGAAATCATTAGGGGATTTGTTGTTGATGAAGATATTAACTTTGAGACGTTAAAAGGTAAGGTTAGTCCCTTTCATCTAGACTCTCTCAATATTTATAGGTTTGGACCAAGTAATACTGGCTGGTATGCTGCGGAAAATATCGGTGACGGTGAGTCGAGCCTCAATGAATCCTTTAGAGATATTTTAAAGGTAGCCCTTACCTATAAGATGGAAGAGATCGAAGAAAACCTCTCCTTTCCCAAAATTTCTAAATCGACAAGTGAACAGCTTTCCCACCTAAGGGGTGGAATAGAGCAGCTTTACCAGCTTTGTGAATTCGGGAAAAAATACTCAAAAGATGTCATTGTTGAGATTTCAAAAGATGCCCCATCTATAGAGCGTATTAAGGAGCTAGGCGACAAGGTTCAGGAGGTTGACCAGCTTATGGACCTCCTCCCCAAGGCCTATCCTCTTTTAAGAACAATTACAGACTTTTATAAAGTAATGAAGTCGAACCTTTACGGCGAAAATATTGTCGACATAGGCGAGTCCAGCTATCTCGTCTATAACGACAACTCTGTTTTGTGCTCACTCTTATATGAACTCATTGGAAATACAGTATCAACCACAGAAAGTGGTTCCCATAATATAGGCCATACCAAGGAAGGTAATGCATGACTGATTTAACTCTCAACAACTCACCAATTAAAAGAAAGTTTAAAGAGGATGAATCCTTGGCCAAGGTCATTGATCACCTCTTTGATAATGAGATGGATAATGAATCCGTGTTAGTTAATCTACACTTAGATAATGAGGTCATCCCCTTCGAAGATGGGCTTGATATTTCAAAAGCCGAACTTAAAGAATTCACACGTATAAACTTTGAAACACAAACAAGCACTGAATTGGCTTTTGAGGCCGTTGATTCTTGTAATGACTATGTTGATGTTCTCGTTGATAAAATTAAAGAACTTACTCAACTCTACCAGGCCGGTGAAGGTGAAAAAGCCAATCTAATCTTTGGAGAAATGATTGATATCCTAGACCTTTACGTACAATTATTTTCAAAAATCCACTCCACACTAAAACGTGGAAATATCGTTAATAGTGAAATTTCTGAGGATATTCAAAAGCTCGACATTCACCTTCTTTCCGTGCTTAAAGCTCTTATTCCTGCAAAAGAAAAGAATGACATCATCATGCTTTGTGACTTGCTGGAGTACGAATTAATCGATAATCTCACTCAGTGGAAGATAAAGATTATCCCCAATCTCAAGAAGTTAAAAGCCTAAGCCACAAGCGCTTTCAAAAGCTTAATCAAGACCTTGTTGAACTCAAGGTCTCTCTGCCACATCTCTCCAAAATCTCTCTGGATGAAAATAAGGATCGCTTTAAACTATCTGTCGGCAATAAAAGTTCGGAGTTTAAGCTAGAACAAATTAACTGTATTGAATCTTGGCTTAAACCAATCTTTAAAAACCATCATCAGATCATAGATAAGAACCTTGATCATCTTGAAAAGAGTCGAAAAAGCTACTCTCAATTTAGAAAAAAACTCCTTGCTCACTTTCGTAGCCTCCAAAACAAAAAAGACAATCTAGAAGCTTTGTCATCCTATTTTGAAGAAGAGCAAGTTCGAGAACTTTATAACGCCATTCACAATCTACAAAGCCTTCCAAGCTTTTTATTAACTCTTCAAGTTTTTAAATCATTTTCAATTTGTCAGATTCTATCTCACGAAAAGGGGCAAGCTTTTGCCAATAATAACTTTAGCTCTAGTGGGCAGCGAAGCGTAAGCGAAAGAGTTAACGTTGAGATGTTTAACAAAATTTTTCAGAGTATTAAAAAATCTAAAAACCGTATCTTTAACAAGCAAAGCTATAACCAAGAGTCTATCGAGCCAATTGGCACCTTTATGGCACAGACCTTTTCAAGTAGTCGTTACAACATTGTTCTCATCCTGGGACGAAACGACTTTTTACCTCCTTCAAATGAAGAGTTAGAGAGCTTCTACGAGGTTGCCAATCACCTAGAGCCGGTACTAAACGCTATTTTAAGAAGGTCTTCTCAAGACGATAAGATTTCCAACATTATTGATGTTCTCGAAAATATCCCCCTTCCTCTCAGTATTACAAATAGAAGCGATAGCTTCCTCTTTAAAAACGAACCGTTCGAGAGACTAAAAGAAGGGGACCTTAAAGATTATAAATTCTTAGAAAAAGAACTCTTTGGGAAAAATATATTAAGAGTTTATTTCAATCCGGGAAATAGAGAAGATACAGACCTTTATCACTTCTATAGAGTTAGCCTTCTTGGTGAACTGCTAAATACACTCAGGCATGAACTCAGCAATCCACTCTTTGGCCTCTCCCTGGCCGCCGACTTTTTTCAAGACAGCGAACTTGACTCTGAGATTCAAGAGACTATTTCTGATATCAAAACGAACAGTGAAAGATGCCAAACAATTATTAAAAACTTTAGCAGTCTTTACCAAGAAGAAGATAATTTCAAAAAGTTTGATCTTATTAGTCTTCTCAAAGAAACAATCATTCTCACCAAGTCAGAGACCAAAGGGATACGTAAGGAAGTCGTGTCCAAATATGATAATTTGGCGATCTACTCTAACCCTACGTGGATTTCCCAAATAATTTTTAATCTCATTATTAACGCCGGACAGGCCATTCAAGAGTTTACACCTCAGAATCAGCTGAGAAACTCCTTTATAAACATAGAAGTCGAACAAGAAAAGGGTCTCACCCTTATTCATGTTATTGATAACGGTCCAGGCATCGCCAATGAAATCAAGGATAAAGTCTTTAATGCCTTTGTTACCACTAAAGACTCCGGAACAGGCCTAGGGCTCGCCATCTGTAAGAACCTCCTTAAAAAACTTCAAGGAGACCTAATATTTACCTCAAACAAAGAGGGTGGAGTTACATTTACCGTTAGCTTACCCATGGATGTATTGTGAAAATTCTCATTGTAGAAGATGAGCCACTTATCGCTCGTTCATTAAAGAAACTTCTCGAAAAAAAAGGCTGTGAAGTCACTTGGGAACCTAGTGGCAACCAAGCTATTGAAATTATTAAAAGGCAAGATTTCGATAGAATTATTTGTGACCTAATGCTTCAAGATGTGAGTGGATTTGATGTAATTGAAGATAGCAAAGAGCGCTACAGCCATGGCGAAATTGGTCAAAAGTTTATTATAATAACGGCCTACAGTTCTCCTCAAGTTCTTGAAAGGGCCGCTCAATATGGTTGCATGGTTTTGGGTAAGCCTTTTGAAGATCTCAGTGAGGCCATTGAAGTTTTCATAAGGGGCCACAGTCTTGGTGAAGAAAAAGAAAAGTAAAATTTCTATAAAAAGAGCGGGCATTTTGCTTAAACCGCAAATGATCCCAGAGTACTCAAGTGTCTTACCAAACCTTTGTTCATGGCTTCGAAGACGAAAAATTGCTATTGCTTTTGTGGACTATGAAGAAGAGAGAATAAAGAAAATCTTCAAAAGCTCCTCCAAAAACTTTGAGTTTCTTAGCGTGCAAAAGATGCACAAAGAAAATGACATCAATATCACACTAGGCGGAGACGGCACCCTCCTTGGCTTTGGTAGGCTTTCAGATAGAAACTCAGCTCCTATTTTTGGGGTAAACATGGGTAATCTTGGCTTTATCACAGAGTTTTCAAAGGGGGAGTTCTTCGAGGGTCTGGCGTCCATTATTAATGGCTCCTGCAAAGTAAGTAAAATCCCTCTCTACAAAGTTCAGGTTCATAAAGGAAAAAAGAAAACATTTGAAAGCTTTTTTCTTAATGACTTAGTCATTAGTAAAAACGATATATCTCGAATGTTCTCCCTCTCTGTAGAGAATGAGGAAGAACATATTTACAACCTAAGCGGGGACGGGCTTATTGTTTCAAGCCCTATTGGTAGTACTGCTTATTCCCTTGCTGCGGGAGGACCTATTATTAACCCAGAGGTTGGTGCGCTAGTACTTACACCCATTTGTCCCCACAGCCTTACCCACAGACCCATTGTCATCAGCGATAGGCAAAAGCTTAGTATAAAAATCCCCCCTCAATCACACGCTGTCACATTGACCCTTGATGGCCAAGAAATGAAAGATGCTTCTTCTCGAACCATTGTAACTATTTCTAAGAGCCCATCTCGGTACGTAAAAATTATTGAAAATCCAAGTCGAACCTACTTTGATACCTTGAAAGAGAAGTTTACCTACGGAAGAAGGAGCTTTTAATGAGCGCAGGACTACACTTAGAAAAGCTGACACTTAAAAACTTTGCTACTTTTGATAATCAAGAAATCCTTTTTCATTATGCTTTTAATGGAATCGTAGGGGAAACGGGTA
>JAUIBX010000252.1 GCA_030427595.1 Bacteriovoracia bacterium
CCGCAAGCTTTTCAAGCTCACGCCCCACCTGTAAGGCAAGCTCACGTGTTGGCGCAATAATAAGTGCTTGCATCTTATTGGATTCAAAATCAATTTTTTCGAGAAGAGGAAGAAGAAAGGCGGCCGTCTTACCAGTACCAGTTTGGGCCTGGCCTACAAAGTCGTGACCCTTTTCCATAAGAAGAGGAATAGCACGCTCTTGAATAGAAGTTGGCTTTTCAAAGCCTAATTTATCTAAAGCCTTTAAAGAAGAGTCTTGAATTCCAAGCGCCGCAAAGTTTGTCATAAGTTCTTGAGTCATAGTTGGTATTACATTCACGTGTTGCTCCTTTAACAGTGTTTCACTTTTAGGGACGATGGCCGCAAAAAGTCGTGGAGCCACAGAAACTAAGTCAGGTCATTGAGACCTATGATTTTTTAGGAACTTACCTCATATAGACGCAAAGTGCCACGCCCATTACCATTAGACTCAAAATCGAGAAAGATTTACATTTTGAGAGAAGATTTGGTTAGGCTAACCAATTGATATTACTTAATCGACTTTAAGAACCTTCTTAATTTTTTTTAAAACAGTCTGAGGATCGAATGGCTTAAGAATATAATTTGAAGCTCCAGAGGCAATTGAATCAAGAATGATTGAACTTTCACTCTCCGTAGAGATCATAATGACAGGAACATCTTTATAAGTGGGCAGTACTTTTTATACTTTTTACAAAATCATTTCCTATCATATTTGGCATGTTGATATCACATGCGTATTCCAATCTAACTGACCGGCAATTCCTGCGATAACTGGCCACCGATTCCAGTGCTAGCTAGCCACTTTCGGAGCGCAGCGACGATTACTTCTTTACTCGGCCTTTTGTTTCCTCAACTTTAGTGTCTTTTTTCCTCATTGACTCACCATCTAATTCTATCCGATATGAGTTGTGAACAATTCTATCCAAGATCGCATCAGCAATCGTTGAGTCTCCAATCACATCATGCCAGTTTTTTACTGGGATCTGACTCGTTATAATTGTCGACTTCAATTCATAGCGATCTTCCATTACTTCCAAGAACTCTTTTCTCTGCTCATCTGTCAGCTTTGCTATTCCCCAATCATCAAGTATCAGTACATCTATTCGAGAGAGCCCTTTCATCATTTTCAAATAACTTCCATCACCCTTACCAATCATCAGCTCCGTCAAAAACCTCGGAACCCTGATATACTGAACCTTATATCCTTCAAGGCACGCTTTATTTCCCAACGCACAGGCAAGATAACTTTTTCCTACTCCCGATGGGCCTGTAAAAATAATATTTTTATGCTCCTTGATCCAACGACACTTTCCAAGTTCTAAAAACTGAGACCTATTCAAGTTTCTATTGTACTTAAAATCCACGTCCTCCATACAAGCTTGCTGTCTAAATTTCGCCTGCCTAAGCCTCGTGCTGAGCTTTCTATTTTCCCGATCCAGATATTCATAATCAATCAAGTAACCAAGCCTTTCCTCAAAGCTCATTTCCTGATGTCCCTTCGAGTTTTGTTGCTCCTCAACTCCCTTAATCATTCCTCTTAGTTTCATGGCCATCATTTTCTCTAACGTTTGTTGCCACAACATTGTCTCTCTCCTTTGTTACTGATAGTAATCACTCCCTCTTATATTTTCATGTTCAATAGAGCGATCATCTTTAATATGTTCCACCTCTTGGTGATCCAGTCCTTTTTCTAGTATTGAATTCACAATGCGATAGCTCCTGGCACCTACCTTCAGTGCTCTCTTACACGCATTTTCCAGTCTTTTCTTTGAGTATTTTTTCTCCAAGCGCATAATGCCCAAACAACTTCTATAACCAAGTTCCGGGTGTTCTCTTTCATCCATTATTTTTTTCACCAAGTGAGCACAAAATGGCCCCATCTTTCTCGCCCAATTTATAATTCTTGAAGGACTCCATTCCGAGTACTCCCTATGTGACTTCGGCATATGCTCTTTGGTGGTAGAAGCATTGCCTTTCTTATAGCTCCTGCTATGGGAGGCCACTCGTTTTCCCTGATAAAAAATCTCCACAATTTTATCCGTCGATCTCGCTTGAAGCTCTTTTCCTCTCAATTGATAGGGAACGCTGTAATGACAGCTTTCAATCGTTACATGGTAGTCAATATTGGCCCTTACCTTTTTCCACTCGGCAATTTCAAAGCGTGCATCGGGAAGAGGAAGAAGTTCTTCTTTTTCAATCTCTTCAAATAAACTTCTCCTGCTGCAATCAAGCTTTTGGAACTTTTTATTGTTATACTCATCCAGTAATTCCCAAATCGCCTCATTTAACTCTTCCAATGAGAAAAACTTTCGATCTCGAAGCCTGGCAAGAATCCAACGCCCGGCAATTAAAACTCCATTTTCAACTTTGGCCTTATCCTTTGGTTTTCTCACCCTTGTTGGAATAACTACTGATCCGTAATGATCCGCCAATTCCCTGTATGTTTGACTAATAACTGGTTCGTACTTGCTGGCCAGGTTAACTCCACTTTTAAGATTGTCTGGAACTAACACCTCTGGTGCGCCTCCAAAGTATTCAAAGGCCCTGATGTTTGAGCCAATAAAGTCTCTCGTCTTTTGGGTATAGGTTGCCTCCACATAGGTATGATCGCTTGCGCCCAAAACCATGACAAAAATTTGAGCGTTGACCACTTCTCCTGTCTTGCAATTATGGATGGGAACAGTTGAGCCAGCATAATCAATAAAACCCTTTTCACCGGCCTTGTGGGTTTGCTTCATTGATAACTTTTTCTCTTTTTTCCAGTTCCTAAAAAGGTCACAAAAACGAGAGTAACCATAAAGATCGGGGTTCTTTTCAACTTCCTCTTGCCACAACAACATGAGGGTGACATGCTTTCGTTTAAGCTCCTTATTAATCCTCTCAAAATCAATTTGAAAGACTTTCTCGTTGCTCATGGGAAAAATGATTTCTTTAAGGGCCTCGTTACTTATGGAATTTAATTTTTCAATGGTTTCAATTCCAGCGACCTTGGCCCTGCCAAGATAAGTGGAAACCGTTGACTTGGAAATAGAAAGGGTCTTTCCAATGGCGCGATTACTTTTATTAAGAACCCATTTTAGTCTGAAAACTTCACGGACCAACTCCATGCAAAACCTCCGTTGTTTTGCCATATATCCTCCTGATTAAATTGCTCAGGATAATTATGGCACAACGCTATTTTGCTCCGAAAAGTGGCCAGTTGTGACTGGAATACGCAGAGGAAGCGCCATGACCATCTTTTTAGAGCATACTTGTCCTAGGTGATGCCAAAGCTTCTTTAAAAGGTCTCGGGACTTTTTAGAATAGTGAATACTTCTTCCAGAGTTTTTCTTTCCCTTTTTATGGCCAAGTGCGAGAACCTTGATGGCGTGCTTTCTTGAATAGCCAGTAATTCTGCAAATCTCATCTAATACTTGACCTTTTTCTTTTTTTGTTGAGGCAAAATACCTTTTTCTAACAATATCAATGTATTGGCCTTTAAATTTGAGCGTCATCAAAAATCCTTTTTTGGTGTTTTATTTTCTGATTCATTCAAACGTTTTTAAGGTCGATTTTGAAGCCGTTTGGGTAATCTTTTAGGGAGAAGGTTGAAAGAAGCTTTAAATTGTAAATTTGAGTGCCTAAGGACCTGTAGCGTTAGATGGATCATTTGATACCTCCATTTGTTGATTCAATGGTCTCGATTTAAGAGGGTTTTGGTATCAAAAAAAGTGAGTCAATTCGCTTACAATTTAGTCTACGCCCTTAACCTCCATTATGGGGGGTAATTGGGTTTTGATAAAGGATAGTTCGGGTAATTTGAGGTGGTTTTTCTGATAGAATGGAAATTGGCTTATTAAAAGCGGATGCTAGACGTGTCTTTAGAAAATAGAATCGTCTTAGAGAAAATAATAATGAGCATTGCCTCAAAAATAGGGCAGCCCTAGCAGCAATAAGATCTAATTAAAACAACACCTTAGTAAATTCACTATCATCCCAAACAGAGTCCAAACTACTATATACCTCTAGTTTCTTTGAAGGAGATACACATGCTGACTCTTATAACTTCACTCACGTGGATTTCAATGGCATTTTTTAGCGAAAATATCCACGCACAAGAGACCAGTAAAATAGGTCACTCAGAAGCACTTAGATTTGTCCATTAGGGTGATTATAAAGATGTTAATTTCACTTTACGTAATCAAACGGACTTTAATGGTGACAATATCCCAGATAAGCTTATTTGTAATACGATTACAGTCCACAATAAAAAAAGAATAAATGTTGAAGTAATTAACGGGAGAAATAATAGACCAATTTTTAGATGGAGATGGACGGCATCTCAATCAAATCTTATGGACGGAACTGTTATAATGGTGACAGGATGTGACGTAATTTATTTAAGAGCTGGAAAACCCTCTATTATCCTATCAACCGCCTACAATCTTCCTCGTCAAGGTCTCCGTAAAGCAGCACCTCAGTTTATCATGTTTAACAGACCTTCAGATAATCGCCTAGTACCAAGACATATTAACATTCCCAATACAAATAGCTTCTTCATAAGCGCAGCCCGTTCCGTTAAATGCACTCAAGTTCCTCATAAATTAAAACGCTTAGGTGCGAAAGATGGTGCATACTGCTTTTATGCTGGATATGACATGAAGCTTAACGGTGGAGTACAGGGAACAGCAACCGCATTCGTTAAATTTGAGCAAGGACGTGGCGATCAATTCATTGTAAAAGACTTGACAAAAGCTGTTG
>JAUIBX010000026.1 GCA_030427595.1 Bacteriovoracia bacterium
GCTCTGGGTTGGCGTAGATGATGAAAGCATTTTGTATCCAATACACTGAGCGACTAGCAGGAAAGCCCGGCACTAAGGTAACTGCTTCGATAATCTTAGGAAGAGAAAAACCGGCCGGAATGGGGTGAGCATTCACATAGGGTTTAATTTCTTTTCTTAGGATGGAGAGGGTTTCTCTTTTGAGTTTTCGAAGAGATTTCTCTGGGTAGGCGTCTTTAAAAGAGCGCGCTAGCTGACAGGCAAAGCTCTGTTCGCGGTCTTTTCCAAAGTAGACTTCCACTCCAAAGTTGGGGATAGAGATCAGGGCAGATATAAGGATATAGGCTAGGGTTTTCATGAAATGGTCTTATCATAAACCATTTAAGCCTCGCGTAAGTGGTGGTGTAAGTTGAAGTATTTACAAGGTTTTTTAACCATCCTTTAGAAATTCTGCCTAATACTTTCAATAATTTATATCACCTAGAACTTAAGTCGGATTCTCTTGGTGCCGAGAGGTCCAACAAGAAGAAATTAGCCGTCCTATTTTTGAGCCTCCTTTTAGTAGGTTGTGCGAACCTGCCACCAAAGAATAAGAAGCACGCTTGTAAGCTTCTTACAGAAAGGGATGAGTGGCTCGAGCCCCTAAGGTTTTCATCGAAGAAGTGGGGCATTCCTGAACATACGATCTTGGCGATTATTTATCACGAGTCAAAATTTGATTCTTATGCTCAGCCGCCAAAGCGTGGGTTTTGGGGCAGGAGAATTTCCTCTGCTTATGGTTTTTCTTAGACCCTCGTTTACAAGTCTCAATTAAGGACTTGTTCTGGCAGCTCTTAAACCATTTAACCTCTAAGAAGAACAGCTGTAGTGAGAAACGCCTCCGGCCTTAAAGAACTCCTTTGGTCTAAGGCGGTAATACTTTTCCTCAATTTCTTGGGATTGCTCCTCATAGGGACTATTGAGGACTTCCTGCAGTTCATGGATCAGCGAATAATTACCTTTGGCAGCTTCTTGGTAAGCTGGAACGATGAGCCACTCCCGCCAAGTATATTTGGGGTTCACTCTTTTCATTGAGTTTGCTACTTCACCTAGGCTTTCTCCATGACTTTCGTTAAGAGCTTGGTGCCAGTTTGAAAGCCAATCTTGCCACTTCTTCTCTTGTTCGGGTTTGAGTTCATTAAAGAAGCTCTTCTTAAGAGGGGAGAGTTCTAGTGGTAGATGAGAGAGTTCACGGAAGAAGATGGTGTAATCCACGTGAGTCTCAATCATTAAAAAGATCAGGTCTTTGAATAGCTCTGGGCTAAAGGAAGTAAGACCAAGCTTCTTTGCCCACATCCCTTCAAGTTCATTTTGCATGGCCTCGCCAAAGCCGTCTTTGATGGCCTTTAGCTCCTCCTCTTCAGGTGAACCTTTAGCAACTAAGTGAGAAAGGGAGTTCCAAAACATCTGATAGTTGATTTCCGCCGCTGCTGGTTGATTAAAGAAGGAGAAGTGTCTGCCGCCTCCTGTCCACGGTTGAAAGGCAGGATCAAAGAGTTCACAAAAGCCAAAGGGACCATAATCAAGAGTAAAGCCACCGGCCGCACAGTTGTCGCTATTGAAATTCCCTTGGCAGTAACCAACACGCAGCCAATTGGCGATAAGTGAGGTGAGGCGAGAGCGAAAGAGTTTCGCTAGTTCTACAACTTGTTTTTCAAAGGGGAGATTTTGATCAATCTCTTCTTTATATTCCCTTTTGATGAGATGACTTACGATCATTCTTAGCTCTTCTTTAGCGTTTGGATGAGCTGAGTTGCGGGTACGTCTGGCGAAGAGTTCAATTTGGCCGACCCGCAAAAAAGAGGGGGCAACGCGAGTCGAGATGGCCACAGGATTTGGGACCATCACATCAGGGTCAAAGTTCTTTGAGCCCTCAGAATACCAGGGTCTCATCACTGTTTCTGACTTTGAAGTGTACAATGTAAGGGAGCGAGATGTGGGCACGCCAAGAGCATGCATAAAATCTTGGGCCAAAAACTCGCGCACACTTGAGCGAAGAACGGCACGTCCATCAGCTCCACGGCAGTAGGGAGTCGGACCGCCGCCTTTGAGTTGCATTTCAAAACGCTTTCCTTGAAAGACGCCTTCAAAAATAGAAATCGCCCTACCATCGCCGTAGCCATTGCCCGTGCGAAAAGGGCATTGGGCGGTATACTCTGTGCCATAAATGGAGAGGGCGTAACCGGTGGCCCAGCCGTACTTCTTTAAAGGTTCCGTTGCAACGGAAGTATCTCCTGAAAAAAGTTTTTTGAAAGATTCGTCCGTGGCAAGTTCGTCACTAAGACCAAGTTCTTTAAAGAAAGTTTGACTGTGACTAATGTAATGAGGGTCTTTGATAGGCGTTGGTTTAACGGGAACATAGTGACCAGAGTAGACTTCTCTTGGGTGATGATCGACTCCGTCATCGCTGGCATCGGGGTCAGCCTTGAGGCTATTCATGAGAGAGTAGTCTACCTTACGAGAGAATTCAGTAATATCTTTGATAAGTTTTTTAGTCATATTATGCCATCGTTAACCCATTTTAAAGTGAGATTATTTTAATATGAGTAGTGCCAAAAATCCGCCTTTTAACGCCTTTATTTGCAATATTCATCATTTGTTCACTCCGTCTTATATTGATATAAAAAGGGCTAAAGTGAGGAAATGATGCACTTAAAAAGTTTTAGTCCCTTTGAATTTGCCCGTCTTGGTACCCATGCCTTACGTGACCTCGGTAAAGGTTTAGACCGCTATATTCAAGGTCGTTTGTGGGCGAAGATTATTGTTGCCCTTTTTCTTGGCGTTGGAGCAGGCTATCTTCTCGGTGATGAAATGGGTCTAGTGGAAGCCGGACTTACTAAGTCGATAACGAATTGGATGGCCTTACCCGGCCAGCTCTTTCTTAGCCTTGTTAAGCTGGTGGTCATTCCTCTTGTCTTTGCTTCAGTTGTGTTGGGCATTATTGGCAGCGATAGTATTCAAAAGCTAAAGTCTCTGGGATTAAAGACTCTTGGGTTTTATATTGTGACCACGGTTTGTGCCGTGATTATTGGTTTTGGCGTCGCCCTTACGATCAAGCCGGGCAGTTATATTGACTCCAATCTCATTTCAAAACTTGATACCTCAAAAATGACGACGCCCCAAGCGAGTGTCGGAGGAAAGATTGAAATTGAAAGCTTGATCTCAGGTCTCATCCCCGCTAATCCTTTTTCGGTCTTAGTTGGAGGAGAGATGCTTCAGGTGGTGTTATTGGCGATCTTCTTGGGGATCGCGCTTATGAGCCTTAGTAATGAAGAAGCTCATCCGTTAGTGGCACTCCTCAATACTTTTCAAAAGATCTCTATGGTGGTGATCAGTTGGGCGATGATTCTCGCGCCCTTTGCCGTCTTTGGTCTAACAGCGAAACTTATTTCTCAACTTGGAGCGGAGGCCCTTTTTGGCCTAGGAATTTACGTGCTCACTGTACTATGTGCTCTCTTTCTTCTGATGGTCTTTTATCTCCTCCTTGTGCGAATCCTTGGCAATCAGCCGATTTTTGATTTCCTCGCCAAGGTTAGGGAAGTGTTACTTTTGGCCTTTTCGACTTCAAGTTCTGCCAGTGTGATGCCCCTGACTATTGAAACAGCTGAGAAGAAGCTTGCCGTTCGCTCGTCTATTTCCCAATTTATTATTCCACTAGGAACGACCATCAACATGGGGGGAACCGCTCTTTATCAGGGTGTTGCGACGGCCTTTCTTGCCCAAGTCTTTCAAGTGGACTTATCAATCTCTCAAATCACTCTGGTTGTTTTGACAGCGACACTGTCAGCTGTTGGTGCACCAGGGACACCGGGAGTGGGGATTGCTATTTTGGCAACCATTCTTACCAGTGTAGGTATTCCCGCGCATGGGGTGATGTTGATTGTGGGTGTCGATCGAATTCTTGATATGTGCCGGACCGTTTTGAATGTGGCCGGGGACCTTGCTGCTGCAGTGGTCCTCAATCGCTTTGAAAAGACTTAATTCACGTTCTTTCAATTGGTTGGCCTAATGTTGGCAAAGGAGTCGATGTTGGCTAAGCTTTTCCTATGAAATATTTAAACTTTAAGACACTCCTTCTCGTTATGACTCTTTCTAGTTTTTCACTAACGGCAGCTGCCAAAAATATAGTGAAAGATGCACCCTTTTACGGTTCGGAAATTAAGGCCAGTAAAGCGGTAAAGCTTGACTCCGTTATAAAAGACTTTGCGAATTTCAAAGGCAAGAGCATCGTGATGGAAGCCAATGTCGATAAGGTGTGTGAAATGAAAGGTTGCTGGATGACCCTTAAGGGCACAGACAAAACCTTTCGCGTGAAGTTTAAAGACTATGACTTCTTTGTGCCCATGTCCCTTGTGGGAAAGAAAGTTTGGGTTCAAGGGGAAGTGGTCAGAAGCGAAGTTTCTATCAAAGATACCAAGCACTATCTCAAGGATGCAGGCGCCTCTTTTGAGGAAATCGCCGCCGTCACTAAGCCCTCAGTTGAGTATCGTGTGATCGCTCAAGGGGTTAAGCCTTTAGGGCTGAATTAGGCATTAAAGTCATGTAAAGCTAGTTTCTTAGATTGGTTGCTTGAGTGTTTATCTCGGTTTTTGGGGTCTAAGCTCCGATGAGGATTATATGAATCTAATCCGGAAAGCCCGCTCTATCTTTTGTGTCACTGGCCACCTCTCTTTCCTGTGGTAAGGACTTCTTCTTTCACTATGGCAGTGACTGTGCTCAAATTGTTTTGGATTGGAATAAAGCAAAGGTTGAGAAAAAGTCTGAACGCCACTTTGTTATAGAAAACTAAGGTCTTTGTCGTAACTTAAGGGTCGAAGCGGGAACGAGTAAAGAAGAACTCTATCCTGATTATCCAAAGTCCTAAAATGTTATTGGTCATCGGGTCCATCAGGGGCACCTCCTTTACATCATTTTAGCAAAAGACGATAAGGCAGAGGTTTTATTACGCGAATATGCTTTGGCCCCGGAGGATAATGAGTTTAACTACCACTATTACCAAACTCTGTTCTTTTTGGATAAACACTACGAAGCGGCGTTTTCCCTCTTTTTTAAAGCATGTATTGAAGAGACTGATCACTTTCCTTTTCTCGATGATTTTTAGTTAAATATGACTTCTTAAGCTAACGACTTATTTGTCGTTTGGGTTAAAAATTGGTCTTGAAACTGACTTTTCCTTAGATTAATGCGCCGCAATTCTTTTCAATAGTTAAATAATGGAATTTAATACTAGCGTTCAATATTTTTCATGGAGAGCGCTATGATTTTGATCTTTGAGTGGTTAGCAAGACTTATCTTGGTGGGCCTTATTGGGTTGTCTATTTGGTCGGTGCAAATCATGTTGGAGCGTCGTAAGTTTTTTAAATCCAACACTGTTCCCATGGACGATCTCCTCTCTTTACTTAAGACAGGAAAGGCGGATCAATTTGTTAAAGAAGTGGAAAAGACGAACCCTGAATTTGCCACCTCTCTTTCCGAAATTTCAAATCTCCCTCAAAAGGAAGACCGCGATCAAATATTTCAAATCTTTTTACAAAAATATCGTGACCGTGCTCAAATCGGGCTGCCCGTGCTTGGGACTCTTGGTTCAACCACTCCTTTCATTGGACTGCTAGGAACCGTCATGGGAATTATTGTCAGTTTCGGAAAGCTTTCTGAAGGTGGGGGCGGTACAAATGCCGTGATGTTCTCTCTCGCTGAGGCCTTGGTTTTGACTGCGGTTGGTTTGATCGTGGCGATCCCGGCCGTTATTGCTTTTAACTACTTTGGGAGAAAGGTTAAAGGTCTTACGGAACAGCTCGTAACTTTAAAAGACACTTACTTTGTTTACCGTAAGGAGGCCTAGTCATGGCGGCTAATCTTCCCGTCGACGGAGATGGCGAAATCACTGAGATCAATATTACACCCTTTGTGGATGTGGTGTTGGTGCTACTCGTGATTTTTATGGTGACCGCTCCTGCCATGATTAAAGAGAGCCTCAAAGTGAAACTGCCAAAGACCTTAACCTCTGACCTTGCCGGCGAAGGAGATCAAGTGGGGGTGGCCATCACCAAATCTGGCCAGGTCCTTCTCAATGGCAAGCTTCAAACAGATCAAACTCTGCGAGAAGCCTTAACGAAGTATAATCCTGAGACGCGTTTCATGATTATGGCCGATGTGGATTCTCGCCACGGTGAATTGGTGCGCTTTATTGATCTTCTGAAGCAAAATAACCTCAATCGTTTTGCCCTTCAGGTGGAAAGGGTCAAAAATGAAGCTGAACAAAGGGAAGCGAGCGAGTGACAGCTAGTTGGGGTCAATCTTTCGGCATTCATATTGGGATAGCACTGTTCTTCTTAGGAAGTATTTGGGTTTCTAATCTCTCCTTTCCTAAGAAGAAAGAAGTTCTCGAGGTTCCCATTGAATTGACTGTACCTGATGATCCTGCACCACTAAAAGAAATTGAAAAGAAGAAGCCTATTGTGGTGAAGTCAGTAAATACCCCTAAGAAAGCTCCTAAGGCGGTGAAGAAGAAAGTTGTCCGTCAAGTCTATGGAGCTTCCCGCAACACCATTACCGACGAGAGCGCTAAAAAAGGCATTAGCTTTAAAAAGGGAAATACCCTCGCCAAGGAAGTGGATAAGAAGGTTCTCAATAAGGACGATGTGGATGCCCTGCCTACGCCGACAGAGGAATATCTTGTTTCGCAAATGCCTCAAGTCTTGGCCGAGGTGCGCCCGCGCTACCCTGAAGAAGCAAAGGCCGAGCGAAAAGAGGGCAGTGTGGTTCTAAGTGTGCTTGTGGACGGCAAGGGTGTTGTTCGTCAGGTGAAGGTCATTGAGGGGGAAGAGGTTTTTCGCGCGCCTGCAGTTGAGGCCATGAAGAAATTTAAATTTAAGCCGGCAACCATGGAAGGAAAGAATGTGGCCGTGCGTATTCGTTATACATTGAGATTTGTGTTGGAGAACTAAGTGATGAGATGGAAAGTTCTAAGTTTACTCCTTTGGTTTGCTCTAGGGGAAAGCTTCGCTCTTGAAGGTGTTCTGCTTGAAAGAGGTACGAAGATTCCTTTAAAGGGAAGTAATGTTTTCTTATTACCGGCAAAGGCCAAGGCCGTCACCAGTGATGATGGCTCCTTTTCCTTTGGTCCGGTTGCACCAACAGGTGAAGCAGGACCTTGTAAGGTGATTGTGAACCTTACGGGTTATAAGAAGCTGGAAGAAGAGATTGATTGCCAGACTCCTTCGTTAAAACTCTATCTTGAAAAAATTCGCTACAGTGACTTTGTTACGACTGTCACTTCTAAAGCGCCTAAGAGAGACGCGCAGATGAAGGCCTTAAAGCAAGAGGACTTCATCAATATGCCTGGAAGCTTTGGGGGAGATCCCGTACGTGCCGCTCAGAACTTACCAGGGGTGGCCCAAAGTGGTCCGGGGGCTCAGGTTGTCGTTCAAGGAGCGTCACCAGATGATACGGGCTACTTAATAAATGGACACTTTGTTCCCATCATCTTTCACTTTGGCGGCTTGGCCTCTGTTGTGGCCCCTCAGGCGGTAGATCGGGTTGAATTAAGACCAAGTGGTTATGGACCGGAGTATTCACGGGCCATTGGCGGGATCATCAACCTTGAGACGAAGGCTCCCCGCGACGATAAGATTACCAATACCGTCTATGTTGATATTCTCAATGCGGGGGCTGTTTCTGAAGGACCCATTGATGATAAGCGCTCCTTTCTTATTTCAGGACGCTACTCCTATATTGGTCAGGTCCTCAAACTTGCAACCGAGGAAGAAGAAGACATCAATATCGATTCGGCCCCTGTCTATGGCGATGTCACTGCCCTTTATCGTAAGGAGCTCTCCGATACTTGGACTTATGATAATACCTTTGTCTACAGCCGCGACGAAATTGAGTTCATTGTACAAAGGGCCTTTGGAGATGATCCTGCACTGAGAGGTGGTCTTGCCAATACGACAGAATTCTTTCGTTTCATTCCGCGCCTGACAGGTAGGCTTTCTGATAGAACGACTACAACACACTCCCTCGCTATTGGCCAAGATAAGATTTACTTTAATATTGGGTCGCAATTCTTTGACCTTGATCGTGATGTGATTACTCACAGATCTGAACTTGTTCACCAATTTAATAAAGAGCATAAGCTCTTTGTGGGTCTTGATAATGAGTTTGATAATGCCAAGGTCTCCTTGAGTCTTCCTTCACGCTTTAATCAGGGGGGAGTTGATAATCCCTTTTCTTCAGGAGCGGAAAGACGCTTTAGTATCGAAAATAGTGACATCAATATCGGTCCCTATTGGCGCTACAATTGGCAGGCGACGGATAAGTTAACGATAAGCCCTAATATGCGCTTTGATTATTTTTCTGAAACTAAAGAGTTTATCGCCCAACCGCGTGGTCAAATTATTTATCAATGGTCTCCCAAACTTAAATTGAATCTCTCTGCTGGTCTCTATGCTCAGGCACCAGAACCTCAAGAAGTCAGTGAGGATTATGGTAATCCCAATATTACCGCCCCACGCTCAACTCACTACACGGTAGGCTGGGAAAAAGATTTTCTTGAAGAAGGGCAAGGGCGCTTTAGTGTCATCAATAACTTCTTCTATAAAGACCTCGATAATTTGGTTAACCCCGACTCTAATGCAGTTTACCTCAATAATGGAACGGGTAAGATTTATGGTATGGAAGTGCAGGCCAATTACCGTAAGGGTCCTTGGAGTGGCCAGCTTGTCTACACCTATCTTGATAGCCGCCGCACCATTCCTGGTCAGGGTGAGTTTCCTGCTCAATTTGATCAAACTCACAATTTTAATCTCATTGGGGCTTACGACCTTGATCGTTGGAGCTTCTCCGGACGCTTTCGCATCGTCACAGGTAATCCTTATACTCCGGTTACTCAAGGAATCTTTGATAGTAATAATGACGTCTATATTCCTGTGCGTGGGCCCTTCTTTTCTGAGAGAGTGTCAGCATTTCGGCAGCTTGACCTAAGGGTGGAGAGAAAGACGGTCTACGATACATGGATTCTTTCTTGGTATGTTGATATTCAAAACGTCCTAAACCGTAGTAATGGTGAAGGAATCGATTATGCTTACGATTATTCAACTTCTGTTGAGGATGATGGCCTGCCCATCCTACCGACCTTCGGTGTAAAGGGGGTTTTCTAATGAAACGTTACTTACTTCTTATGATGTCTGCTATTCTCTTTTGGGGTTGTGGCAATGATGATTTGCCTCAAGTGGAAACTCTACAGGGATTTCGGGTCTTGGCGATTATTGCCGATAATCCAGAAGTCGCTCCCAACACCACGGTGAATCTTTCTCTTCTTCTCTCTGATGTTAATGGAGCGGGAAGAACCATTAGTGGCACTTGGCGCGCTTGTCCTGATCCAGGGATTTCTTTGGGAGCAGAGCCAAGTTGTGAAGGCGTGACGGGAGCGACTGCGGCCACGAGCTTTTCTGTGGATTTTTCGGATTCTGATTATGGGTCTTCTTATACTGGAGTCGACTCAGGACTTAGTTTTTCAGTCACGGTCCCAAGTAACCTTCTCGATAACGCCACAACTATTCAACAGACCAATGGAAAAGGTTATGTCGCAGTCTTTCGCTTTAATGTGGATGGGAGAGAGGTGCGGGCCTTTAAAACAATTATTGTCTCCAATAGAACTAGTAAAAATTCTAATCCTCTAACGCCTACGATGCGCCTTAATGGAGCGGCTTTAACCAGTCGTCCTGTCGTCAATGATGTATTGACCATTGATAATCTTACTGGTGAAGAGACCTTTCAAGCCTATTTTTCTAATGGGACCTTGACCACTCTTACTGAAAGCTATGAGCTGGCCTGGTATGTTACCAAAGCAAAGCTGAGTGCAGGGAAAGTGGCCGAAGGGGATTCGGTAAAATTTGAGACGGCGCCTGAAGGGGGGGCCTTTGCCGCTGTTGTTGTCGTTCGCGATGAGCGTGGAGGAACCAGTTATTCTATCGAAAGAATTCCTTAAAAAACTAGGTATCGCTGAAGTCTCAAAAGTGGAGCTCATTCAAGAGCTTTGGAGTGGCTATGGCGAACTTAGTCGCATTGAAAGCAGTGAGGGTTACTATATTTTAAAACTCATTGAGTTTCCCACTGAAAAGAAACACCCACGAGGCTGGGCCAGTAACCTTGGCCATCAGCGAAAAGTGAAGTCTTATCGAGTGGAGAGAAGTTGGTATCAAACCTTTGGTAGGGATGATTGTCCAGCCCGCATGGCGAATCTTCATGGTTGTGGCCATGTTGATCAAAAAGAATACCTTTTATTAGAGGATCTTAACGAGTTAGGCTTTAAAACTAGAACCAATTGCTCTTGGGAAGATGTTAAAAAAGCTTTGATGTGGTTGGCCTCCTTTCATCGCTATTTCCTAGGAAAGAATCCAAAAGATTTATGGCCTATCGGAACCTACTGGCATCTCGATACTCGACCGGATGAATTAGAGGCGTTAGATGATAAAGAACTAAAAGAATCAGCTCCCCTTATTGATCAAAAGCTTAATCGGGCAAAATACCAAACCATTGTCCATGGTGATGCCAAGCTTGCTAACTTTCTTTTCAATGAGAAGGAAGCGGCAGCCGTTGATTTTCAGTATGTCGGTGGAGGGGTTGGTATAAAAGATGTCGCTTACTTTATGAGCAGTATTTATCTCGAAGAGGAGCTTGAGACTTACGAAGAGAAGTGCCTAGATACTTACTTTCATTATCTGGATTTACCTGAAGTTGAAGAGGGGTGGCGTAAACTCTATCCCGTTGCCTGGGCCGATTTCTACCGTTTCTTAAAGGGCTGGTCACCTGGCCATTGGAAATTAAACTCTTACTCAGAGAAAATGAAAGAAAAGGCGCTTTCATGTCTTTAAAGATCAGCGAGCTTAATGACCTTTTGGACTTAGCAAAAAAGGCGGCCCTTGGTGCAGGAGCCATTATTTCTGAGGCCCAGGGGAAGGTGGTAGACACCCAACTCAAGGTTGGTGGCGCCAGTCTTGGTTCCCAAGTGGTCACAGAGATTGACCTCAAAGCCGAAAAGAAAATACTCGAAGTTTTAAGGCCTTCTTTTGATGAGTATAATTTAGGTCTATTAACGGAAGAAAAAGAAGATGATGGCAGCCGTTTTGAGAAAGATTTCTTTTGGTGCATCGATCCTCTAGATGGCACCTTACCTTTTTCTCAAAATAAAAGCGGCTATAGTGTTTCCCTAGCTTTGGTTTCAAATTCTGGTCGAGCTATACTTGGAGTTGTTTATGATCCGCGCACTGAAATTATCTACTATGCTCAAGAGGGTTGTGGGGCGTATAAGAATAATGAACTTCTTAAACTCACTCAAAGAGAAGGGAAGCCCCTTGTGATTGATGGCACAGGTGGTGCTGTTCTTCAGGCGATTACTACCCTTGAGAAAGCGCCTTGTCTCTTTTATAAGAGGCCAAAAGAGGAGTTGGGGGGAGGTTGCTTATGGGATTATGCCGCCACTTCTGTAATTCATCGAGAAGCCGGTGGAGAGCATAGTGACTTCTTTGGAGAGCCGCTGAAATTAAACGAAAGAGCGAGTGTTTTTATGAATCACTGCGGAGTAATTTTCTCCGCTGGTTTATCAGAAGCGCAAGTCCAAGAACTTCTTGATAGAAATTAAAAGAAGCCAATATTGATTCCAGGCATAAGGCCTATCAAACAACTCTTACACACATTGAGAAGACCAATCTGCACGCCATGAAGGTTGCCACAATAATTGACTATACCTAATTGAAGGCCAACGATACGATCGGCGCGGTTATAAAGTCCCATTTGCATACCATAGATATTGTTTCGACCAACATTGGCGATGGCCATTTGAAAACCAATGATGTGAGCAGGTCCTTTATTGTAATTGGCGAAGATACTGGCCTGCATACCAAGCCCCTTTGTGCTGCCTTGATTGTTATTTGCAATCAGGCCTAGTTGAAGAGGAAAGATGCGTGTTTCGCCTTCGTTATAATTAAAACCACTCAACTGGACACCGGCCGAAAGTTTCTTGGTTTCAGAGAGAAGTCCCATATCCAAACCTACTACGCGATTGTGTTTGGCACTCAAAACATTAAAGCGAACACCATAGACATCCCAGGACTCATGGGGGAATTGCCCGGCCTCCCCTTTGTGAGTGAAGCTAAAGCCTACAGGGCTAAAGGCGCCAAAGACTGACGGTTGTAGGCAGGTAATCAGTAAAATGATGAGGGCAAAAGAGCGGACCATAAGGATCTCGTTGTTTAAGGAAAATCCTCTTCATTTTAAGTAATATAAAATACAAAACAAGGGGGAAAAGAGCCGTTTGTGGATCAATGTCTAAGTATGGAGGTCCATAGATCCAAAGTGTTCGATTTGATTAGAGAGGTGAAAGGCCCCTAAGATTCTCAAGAGTAAGGCCACCAAGTGTACCTTTACGGTGCTCTCCTAAGTCAGATCGAAGAAGTTCTTCATGAAGGTCTTCGCTGTAGAGGGGAGTGTAGCGGTAGTAGGAAACTTGAAAGAGGTTTTGTTTGATGGCCTCAAGGGCTTTGTCTTCCATTTCTCTTAGGTTAGGGTTTTCATTGGCTAGGAAGCGAAAGAATTCAGCATTCTTTTTGAGGCCCAGAACCTCATAAGCACAGGCGGTCTCTCTTTGATGAAAGCGGCTCTTAAGAAAGCTTAGGCGTCTCAATTCTTTAAGGACTTTTTGAGAACGTCCCTTTTTAAAGGCGTGACAATTCACAGTGCTCTCGAGTTCTTGAGTCACAGAAAATGAGAAAGTCTGCGAATTCTGAATTTCTTTTTTTACACAGGGCAGGGATTGACCACAATTGTCTCTTAGGCGTTTGACTACCCGATAGGCCAGGTATCCATTGAGAAGACCTGGCATCTCTTTAAAACCAAGCTTATTTTCCACCGATTTAAAGGCCGTTTTCTTAATGATCTTAACGACACTTTCTTTATCGAGAATGGGAAGAACACTTAAGAGGTTGATGACGGTTCCTGCAACAATGGGGGTGGCGCCACTGGTGGCTCCAAAGTTGTGGCGTTTGCCATAACCATCTATGGTGAGAAGTTCTTCATTGGCGGGGGCCAACACCAACATATCGCGGTGATTTTGACTCTCAAAACTTGTGAGGCCACTTGGTGCATAGGAGCCAACAAGCAAAGCCTTTGATTCAATCTCATGTTTTCTCACAGGCTCTGGAAAAGCATTACCTGCTGCTAAAAACCACAATACTCCTTTATCTACAGCACCATTAACAACTTCGACGATAGATTCGCTTGTCCACCCAAGGGAGTTACTAACAACTCTAGGGTAGTGAGCATCTCTTTCAAATCCTCTGATCATATAGGCGTACATGCTTGAAGCAATCGCTGCGGTGAGATTAATGAGCACGGCCTTGTCGGTAACACGGATATCATTTGGTCCTGTCAGCAGATTCACAACTGAAGTCCCGTGATGGGCCCTCATGGTGCGTCTGCCATTCATTTGCGGCGGGATATGGATGTCCTCATGGCCTCGGCTTAATTGAATATGATCGGCCTCAAAGCCGAGGTCAATCACGGCAAGGGGGATGGACGTCGCCTCCAGTTGGGCCAAATCTTCTCGGATAAGATCACTACCACTATATTCTTGGGCCCAAAGGGGGGAAAGCTTTTCGCCAAGAATAGCAACTGGACCAGTAGAGGCCACAGCAGAGCTGATAAGGCTCCAAAGGAATAGGAGAAGAAGAAAGTTGTTATTCACCTAGGGATCATACCTGAGAGACCTTTCTCGCTGGGCCAAGTTGAAATTGTTTCAAGGGTGTATTGAGAGTAAACACTAGTAATTTTAGTCGTTTATGACTTATTTTGGGTTCGCTAAGACGTCTAATGTGTCATAGACTTTTAGACTAAATAAAAAAGGACCGTTTTCACCTTGAAAAGATCAAGTTCGCTCTTTTTCATTCTCATTGCTGCCTTTGGCTTTTTGGTTTCATCTCTGACCCTTTATTTTATGTTGGACCTTGAAGACACTAAGAGGCAAAGCCTTCTTAGAGAAATTAGCCTCGAACTTAAAGACGCTATTATCTTGGAGCTTGATAAATCTGAAACCATTCTTAAAGGAATAAGAGGTTTCTTTCATTCAAGTGACTTGGTGACTCGTCAGGAGTTTCAGCTCTTTTGTGAGAACTTCATTGATAATGACTTCCCCTTGCTCCTTATCGAGTGGCAACCCAAGGTGCAACATTCTCAAGTACAGGAGTATGAGCAGCGGGCCCAAAGAGAAGGAGTAGAGAACTTCAAGTTCTTTGAACTAGATAAAGAGGGAAGAGAGGTCCCAGCAAAGAAGAGAGACTTCCACTTTCCCGTTTACTACTCCTATTCCCCGGGGGACTTCCCGCGCGCCCTAGGACTAGACCTAGCTTTTTCTCCCCTAAGAATGGAATCCAAATATCAATCCATGAAATTAGGAAAGGCCATTTCAAGTGGTTCTTTTGAAGTCATCTTAAAAGATACGGAACTGCGGGAATTGGGCTTTGCCATAACATTTCCTATTTTTAATGATGCAACGATTTCTTCAAGTCAAAGTCTAGAGCACCTCAAGGGTTTTTTGGCGATCGTCCTCTATCTTAAAGAGTTCTTTGAACCTATTGAACAGATAAAAGCCCTTGGTGATTTTGCCTTTGAAGTTCGTGATGCTGGCGATAACAATAAGGTCCTCTACCGCTCTTTAAACTATGAAGAGGCCCCCAAAGACTACATGGTGAAAACATCAGTGGATGCAGGGGAGCGTACATGGAATGTTGCCCTTATCCCAACGAAGGAATTCCTCTCTGAGCAGTCGACTATCTTTCCCTTTGTCATTTGGTCCCTTATGATTCTTTTGAGCTTTGGTATGGCCTACTATCTATATCTTAAGGCGGCCAATCAAGAGAAAATCAACTCCTATCAAAAGCAACTGCAACAAAAACAGAAGCTCGAGTCAATGGGGGTCTTGGCCAGTGGCATCGCCCATGAATTTAATAATATTCTCCATTGTATTAGGCTTGCTGGCGATACACTTGATGATAAGAACTCACCTGAAATGGAAAAAGAGGCGCGCGAAACTATTCTTGATTATTGTAAGAGGGGACGAAATCTTGTGCGTGAGATTTTAAGCTTCTCTCGTCAAGACTCAGGATCTAAGGAAGAATTTTGCCCTGTAGAGGAAGTCAAGAAGACAGTAGATCTTATGCGCTCAACTCTTGGTAAGGATATCGCCATCCATTTACATATTGAAGAAAAGCTTCCTCTTCTTCATATGAATAGGAATCATCTGTCTCAAATTCTAATTAACCTCTGTAATAACTCTGCCCATGCCATGGATAATAAGGGCACAATTGAAGTGTCCCTCATGTCTCAAAGTAAGGACAATCATCAAGAGTTCTGCCTTTTAGAGGTCAAAGACAAGGGGCATGGAATTGCCACTGATATTCAAGATAAAATCTTTGATCCCTTTTTTACCACGAAGCCAGTTAATGAAGGGACAGGTCTTGGCCTCTCTGTTATTTATGGCATTGTGAAATCTTATAAAGGAAATATTGAATTCGAAAGTGTTGAAGGCAAGGGCTCTATCTTTAAAGTCATCTTACCTTATCCTTCATCTGTAGCCGCGAGTGATGATGAATAAAGTTTTTCTCTATTTTAAACACCAGTGGAGCTATCTTCTTTTCTTACTTGGGGTTTTCGTCCTGCCCTTATTTTTGTACTTGGCGTTTTCTCCCTACAAGGCCCCACGTTTGCCGTTAGTCGTTCTGGGGGTTTTAGTCCTATCCCAATATGCCTTTTATAAAGAAAAAGATTTTCGAAAGAAGATCGAGCCCTCTGTCACTCAGATTCTTAAGAGGGAATTTAAGCGAGTCCCCTCTCATCAAGAAGTCATCAAACGCTCAAGCCTAGTGGTGCAGTTTCGTGGAATTACGATTGTTGTTGCCTGCCTACTTATGGGTCTTCAAATGCTCATTTTTAACCAATTCTAGATGGTTTTCACTGCGTTACTAAGGTCCTTCCCTTTGAGGAGTTAAGCGGATTTTAGTATATTGGCGGGAATAAAAAGGAAGAACGATGATCTCAACTCAAATAAATGAAACAATAGAAAATCTTATTGAAAACCTCCCCACAGATTGGCTGCGCCTGACGACCCATAGGCTTGATATCTACAATGAGAAATTCGCCAAGGTGGAGTTTCTTGAGAAATTTGAGGGAACTGACCCAAAGGACAAAGAGGCCCTCGCCAGTCTTCCGACCGCCTTTGATTATATTCGTTTAGGTCACCCTCTCTCTTGTGTGCTTGAATGGGCCTTGGCAAAAGAGGCAAGTCTGGATGCAAAGAATGTTATTTCCTTTTCTTCTCAGGCCATGCCTATTCTTGCTGTCTTAAGAAGAAATCACTTTCTTAATAAGAAAAGTCGCTTGGTTTATATTGAAGATTCTCATTTACCCACAGGTTTTGATCCCGAAACCTTAAAAAGTATCTATCATTATGATTTTGAGTTGGTGCAATCGTCCACGCTGACAGAACTTTCTTCCTTTGAGGGTAGCACCCTTGTGATTGGACCCTACGATGTGAAAACTCCTAACGAAGCCGACTTTGTGGTTCGTCTCTATCCTCACCTGGGTAGTGTTATTGAAGTTCGCCATGATAGCGACGGGTATGTTGATGAAATTCAACATGTGAGGAGAAGGGAGTCCATCGCCATGACTCCCCATAATTGCCTAGAAGTTCTTAAGGAGATGACCGGTCAAAGACCAGAACCCCTTAAGGAGAGTAATGCTGATTCTCTCAAGAAAACGATTCAATCCATCACCAAAGGAGCCGGTGATGCCGTTCTTGGCTCTTGTGGCTTATCAGTTCAATACGCCATTATGATGGGTCTTGTTCACTATGCTCACGAGAATCACCCCCATCATGACATTAAATTCATTGTGCCCCCAAATTGCTACGGGGGCACTAATGATCAGGCACGCAGGGTAGCCGCTTGTATCGACAATGTTGAGATTACTGATCTTCCTGTGGATAGCGGTAAGGACATGGTGACGGAACTTGAAAGAATTCTTGGTGAGGTCGCCCTCGATGGTGGTGTGCCCTATATTATCGCCGAGATTCCTACTAACCCGAGAGTGGAAATTCCTGATCTTGAAAAATTGAGAGCAACCTTAAAGAAGACGAGAAAGGATGGAAATGGCGGTGAGGCGATTGCGCCAGTTTTTATTCTTGATCAAACCTTTTGCCCCAATGTCCTCTTCTTTGGAGATGAAGGCTACTTAAGAGATGCTAGGGTGATTTCCTATGTCAGTGGTTCCAAGTTTCCTAGCGGGGGATTGGTGACGGCCGGTTATGGTATTGCTAATGAAGCCGCTCATCTCTATATGAACTATGTGCAAAAACACCTCGATCTTTGTGACAATGGAGCAACTGCCCTCCAAGTAAAAGTGCTTACGGAAGAGATGCCCTCCATGAATGAGCGCATCGCTGCCGCTTATAAGAATACCCGAGGATTTGTGGACTATATCCAAGAGTGTTTACCCCAGGCCAAGATCAACTTTGTATCTCATGAGCTTGCGAATGCGTCCTTTACCCCGTCTGTCTTTTCATTGGATCTCCCAACTAAAGGTGAAACCCATGAAGAGCGTGAAAACTATAAAAGAGAGCTCAATCACAAATTAATTGAAATGATGATTGCGGCGATTCCCGATGAGAGTAAGCACTGTGTGAGCTATGGTCAGCTCAAAGGTTGTTACTGGACCATCCCGGCCACCTCTACTCAAGGGACCACTAAAGAGACCGATAAGGATTATATCGTGAGAGTTTCAGTGGCCGCAGACTTTAGTCTTGAAAAGCATAAGGCCGTTTTTAAAGACTTTGTTGAAACTTATTACAGCAAAGAGGACTTATGAAAACGACCCTTACACTACTAGGTTTTTTGTTACTTTTAGCTAGCTGTTCCTCTAATGAGAAGCATCACTACATCATTACAGAAAAGGACCTTTAAGGGCCTCAGGATAAATTTGTCTACAGTCCGGTAAATGCGGCAAGTGGGGAGTCTATTTATCAGGCCCGCTGCATTCAATGCCATGGTAAGGATGGGCGTGCCCAAACCGGTGTTGTTTTAGAAGGTGGCCGTAAACCCGTTGATTTGGTGGCCGCCATTCGTAAAGTGCCTAGTGTGAAGTTCTATATAAAGTTTTCTCAATGGACCAATATGCCGGGCTGGGAGACGCCTCTGTCAGATGAGGACCTCGAAGACCTCACTCATTACCTTAAAAAACTCGCTTCTCCTAAAGAAGAAGGAGAAGGCTAACTTTACGCTAACGGGTAAAGACAGGCTCAAGCTCAGTAGAGAGCTTCTTATTATATTTGTAGCCATCCACATCAAAGCCCAAGAGATCTTTTGGTTTTGAAATGCGATTTTCAATAATATAGCGGGACATCATACCGCGGGCCCTCTTAGCGAAGAAGCCCACCATTTTATATTCATCACCTTTCTTCTCTTTAAAGGCCGGCGTAATGATTTTGGCGTCGAGTTTTTTTGTATCTACTGATTTGAAGTACTCATTGCTGGCACAATTGACGAGAACTTTCTCTTGTTTAAGAAGCTCATTCAGTTCTTTGGTGATGGTTTCACGCCAAAAGTCATAGAGGTTCTTATTGTCACCTACCGCAAACTTTGTTCCCATTTCCAGACGGTAGGGTTGTACTAAGTCTAGAGGAGAAACTAGGCCATAGAGGCCTGAAAGAATTCTTAGGTGTTCTTGAGCATACTTAATATCTTTTTCTTTCATGGTGTCGGCATCAAGGCCAACATAGGTATCGCCCTTGAAAGCGAACATCGCTTGCTTAGCATTTTTTAGAGTAAAGGGCGTTTTGAATTCTTTGTAGCGTTTGACGTTGAGTTGAGTGAGGTCATCACTTAACTTCATCAGCTTAGAGATTTCGGCGGGCTTACACTTTCTCAGTTCTTTAATAAGAATTTCGGACTTTTTAAGGTCCTTGGGTTTTGTGAACTCTTTAGTGGGAGCAGGGTTTTCAAAATCAAGCTTCTTAGCTGGTGAAATAACAACGATCATAGAATCCTCCTGCTTTAAGCCTACATGCTAGAGGAGGAATTTGTCACCTGGCCGTACAACTAGTGTCCTATGGGGTCTAAAGATAACAGCAGGGGCATCGCCAATGACGGTAAGCTCTCTTTTGAAGCGACCATCTTCTTGAAGGTGATCGATGACGCTTACAGCAGTGTTTTCATAGAGGGCAATAACCGGAAAGCCATACTCTGTTACAAAGTCTTGAACTTCCGTTTTTTCACAGTCTAGATAATGGCAATGGATGGCGTAATTTCCCAGAAGATTGAGGCCTTGGTAGGAGATCACATCAGTTTCGTTCTCATCGGGAGTATCTCCAAAGTGAGCGGTTTCTAGGTGACTGCCTAATATGATCGCTCCCGCACTGTCTCCATTGACGACACCACCATGATGAATGAATTGATGAAGAAGCTCATAGAAGTGAGTATTTCTGATTTCTTCCATCAGAGTAAAGGTGTTGCCTCCGTCAATATAAATGGCATCAAAGAGGCGCAGGTATTTCCAGTCGAGATCAGCAAGGCTCAGGCACATTTCGATTCTTTCAAAGTGGATGGTAGAGAAGGTTTCTTTAATGCGCTCAAGGCCGTCATTAAAATTCTTGGGGTCCCCAGCAAGGGGGATAAAGAGCAGGTGTGGGTCTTCGTAGAAGAGTTCAGCGAAGTAATGATCGGCCGCCTCAAAATGTTCGGAGTCGCCTCCGCCTGTCATTATCAATTTCATGGTGTTTTGCCCTTTTTAAGCCAAAAAATATTTTAAAACCTTAGTATTATACATAAATTCAACATGTTATCTAATCAACGGCCCTACTCACTCCGTTTCAGCTTTGATATGACTTTATGACACTCATCATTACATCTTTAGGAGACGTCATGAAGCATTTGCTATTAGGTTTACTTCTTACCCTCTTTACCCAAAATATTTTGGCCTCATCAGGCGGCGCTAGTGATATCGATCCTGGTCTCGATTTTCTTTCTAAGGCAGAAATTCGTATGCTTCTTGGAGATTATCCAGCTCTAGGAACCATGGCAGGTCAAAAGGATTTAGATGTCCTTCTTGAATATCAAGAAACACGCACTCAAGAAATGTGTGACTACGCAGCCTCTCAAGAAAGCGTTAGTCTTAAAAGTCTCTTTGTGAATAACAACGGTCCTCTTAGTAAGAGGGAAGCCCGTTGGTTAAAATTTAGACTTGCTCCTCTCTATGCAGAGGCCGGTTACAATATCCTTAAGGCCAAGAAGCTCTTTGATCGCCCTCGTCCTTATGACAGTCACCCTGAGCTTAAGCCTTGTATTCCTAAAGAAACATCTAAAGCTTATCCAAGTGGTCACACGGCCCTAGGTCGTGCTCTTGCCCGCGTGCTTTCAGAAATCTATCCTGAGCGTGCAGCCCTTTTTATGAAAAGAGCCGATGAAATTTCTGAAAATCGTATGATTGGTGGAGTTCACTACCCAAGTGACGTTCGTGCAGGAAAAATCCTTGGTGATGAAATCGCTGATGTTGTGATCAAAAGTAAGTTCTTCGACAGTCTTCGTTAATAAAATCAGTAATGTCTAATGCATGATCCTCGCGCCTTGAGGATCATGCTCCTATACTAGCTCTATGAGCATCTCATCTAGATTGGCCGAGCGTTTTAAGGAACTCACGCCTGAGGCCAAGAAGAAACTTATTAAAATGGCCTGGTCAGATAAGACCTCAATGAAGGAAATTGAAAAGTCCTTTGGGTTCTCTGCCAATCAGGTGGAAAAGTTCATGCGTCATGAGCTCTCTGAAAAAGATTATAAGCGCTGGCATAAGAGAAGGGCCACTAAGTTCAATCAAAAGAGTCGCAAGGCCGCGCGTTTACGTTCACTCCTTAAGTATAACGATTAGAATTCGTTAAAATAACTAACCTTGCCATTGCCGTCATCATTGAGGATCCAATGGGCGAGGGGACGACCTTTCTTATCGCCTTGAGTGGGAATATCGTACTTTCTTTGGAGGTCTGAAAAGAGGTCAGGTCTGCGCGGACAAGTGGCCTGATTCTTTCTTAGGTATTCCTTATATTTTTTTACACCACCACGGCTGGCAAATTTTGAGCAGTTCATGGACTCATCACTTGAGAGGTCCATATACTCGGTGTAATCAATGCTCTTCACTTGAGTCCACTTTCCGCTGTGGCATTCGATGTAAGGACCAATATTGTGTTCTTTTCCAAGAACATCGTCACGCTTTTGAAGCATATGATTCCAAAAGCGCATGCCGTTGAAATTGGCCGCAAGGTCGGCATAGGCAAAGACACCGGTTGCGAGGACATTGCCACCAAGAATTGTTTTTTCAAAGAAGATGCCTCTTTTGAGTACACGTCTGAGGGTGTGACCTCTTAAGTAATGACGATCAAAGTATTGGTAGCCCATGCCAAAGAGGTGCTCAAGCTTATCGGTTCCTACAACGACGTCACCTACTTTAATAAGTGGAGCGAGAGCAAGGGGGCTTTCGGATGCTTTCTTTCTTCCCAAAAGAAAACCATTGAGAACACTCCAAGGTCCGTAGATGGAGTCATCCAGTGGGATTTTGATTGTCGGGTATTTGTCTGTATAGAGAACATCTTTTATCAGTTTGCCTGAGCGGTGATTGGCAAAAACCTCTCTTAGGTTTTTATAGAGGTCCTCTTCTTTCATCGATTCACAAGAGCCTTTTTGATTTATTTGTGCGAGCTTTTCTTTAAGCATGCGATTACTTTCACGAGTCATAAGATCATTGGCATCTTCTAAATCTGAAAAGAGGTTCTTGTCGGAGGATACGGTGTAATGGTCGGCTTCGGCCGCCAATAGGGAAAGAGGGAGGATAAGGCCCAGGAGGATTATTAGGTTTTTCATAAGCACAGTTTTTCTTGGGTTGAGTTGTGCTCTCTCTATAGCAAATCACAGCGGGAGATTCAGGAATTTTGAAGAAATTTTAGGCTTTTGGAGTCGTTTTTAAGCTAATCTTTAAGCTAATTTAGGCAAAACCTCTCAAGGATTTCAGCATGTTGGGGAAATTGGACTTTGAGATCGGCCTTCTTTGCCATCTCAAAGTCTGAGAAATCAAAGCCGGGTGCTACGGTACAGCCCACAAGGGAGTATTCTCCATGGGACGTGCTGGCAAACCAATCGCCTGCGGGCACGATGTGCTGAAGCTTTTGGCCTTCTTTAAAATTGGGGCCAATAGTAATGTCAGAGAGCTCTCCTTGGGGGTTGATTTGATAAAGTTTAAGGGGATCTCCACCATAGAAATGCCAGCCTTCATCAGAGGTAAGACGATGAAAGTGGCTGATGGACTCGGCCGTAATAAGAAACATAATCGCTGTGGAGGCTGCTCGTTCACCGCGAGAGGTCTGGGTAACCAGAGAAGAGCGATAAGTTTCCACAAAGTAGCCGCCCTCAGGGTGGGGTTGCATTTGGTAGTGATCAATAATTTCTTTAAGTGTCGGCAATTGAATGGTCTCTTTCATCTCTCTAATATAAGCTATACTGACTAGCTTTTAACATATTTATGAGTGTGCCATGGAAAGATTAACTGTCGAAAATTTTGAAAATGTTGTGAATAAAGAGAAAGGGCCCTTTGTCATTAAGTTCTTTTCGCCCACCTGTGGTCCTTGTAAAACCATGACGCCAGTTTTTGAGGCCTTTGATCATAACAATCCTAACGTTTCTGTTTATGAGATCGACACAATGGAGAGTCCTGAGCTTGCCTCACACTTTGGTGTGCGCGGCGTGCCCTACGTTGTCTTTTGTGAAGGGCGGGAAGTGCTCTATGAGTTTACCGGGGTGACGCCACTTGGAAACCTCCAGTACGTCGTCGACAATATCAATGATCCACATTTTCGTGAAACAGGAGACTTCAAAAAGGCCGATGTGAAAAAATCGCATGCCTTTGAAGCAAGTGTTGCTCTGATCGTTATCGCCATCATTGCGATCATCATCTTTATATAAGAACAGCTTTTTATGAGGTGCTCTACTTAGCTTTTAAAAGCTAGGCGAGAGGGACTTCCATGATCAGGACTTTGGCGGCGCTTTTCGCCTTGATCTCGAAAGAGTCGGTGCCCATGACTCCAAGGCCGTCTCTCTTATTAAGCGAAACCCCTGCCGCTTCAAGTTCGCCATCCATCAGAAAGACATAGGCGCCATGCTCGGGATTATTGAGCTTGTAAGTGGCCTCTTTATTGTCATCGAGATCGATGAGATTGAAGTAGGCCTGTTGATTAATTTTTACGCCATCGCCCTCTTTATCCATGGGGGAGACCACCTGTTGGAATTGATTCTTTCTTCCCTCAAGAGAAAATTTCTTTTGATCATAGCGTGGTTTAATTTTAAGTTTTTCTGGCATTACCCAAATCTGTAAGAACTTGGTGTCTTCACTTTCAGAGTTATTGTACTCAGAGTGGTAAACGCCAGTGCCTGCGGACATCAGCTGGACTTCACCTGCGGTGATAACGGCCTCATTACCCTCACTATCTTTGTGGCGAAGGGCCCCACTCATAGGAATCGAGATGATCTCCATGTCTTGGTGAGGGTGAGTGCCAAAGCCAGTACTAGGGGCAATTTGATCGTCGTTAATCACACGCAGAAGACCAAAGCCCATACGCTCAGGATTGTACCAAGAGCCAAAGCTAAAGCTGTGGTGAGATTTGAGCCAGCCGTGATCGACGGCGCCGCGAGTGCCCGCCTTATGAAGAATTGTTTTCATGATCTTCTCTCCTTGATGGTTTTTTGCCGTAACATCTTTGACGAGGGCGCTCGGTAAGAGGAGTGAGGCCAAGGTCTTTAAAAAAAAGTGACGGCGGTTAAGCAATTTCATAAGACTAGCATCGGTGAGTTTTTAATAAATTGAAAGTATTGAATTTAGATGAAGAATATAATTTTTTGTTATGTTGTATGATTGAGAGGTTAGTCATAGTGGCGAGAATTCGTTAAGATGCGCTCATGGAAAATGACAATAAAGAGTGCCCAAAGTGCAATTCGCCCTATGGCTACCCTGATGGGAGCTTATGGGTGTGTCCCGAGTGTTTTTATGAATGGTCTGCAGAGGCCGTCGAAGCCGAAGCTGCTACTCAAGGCTTCTTCGATGTGAATGGAACACCCCTTGAAAATGGTGATAGTGTAACGGTCGTTAAGGACCTCAAGGCCGGAAATAACACCATCAAATCCGGCACCAAAGTAAAAAATATTCGATTATTAGATGAGCCTGTTAATGGCCACGATATTAGTTGTAAAATCCCAGGGCAGGGCTCCCTTTACTTAAAGTGCTCGGTCGTTAAAAAAGCTTAGGAGGCATTATGAGTTTGAAAGATCAGATCCTAAAAAATCTAGAAAGTAATGGCTTCCCCGAAAAGAAGGTCTCACTTCCTCTAGAGAAGATGTACGAAGTTGCTGATTCTAAAGGCGAAAATCTTAACTCTATTCTTGAAGAGCTTCAGGCCATGGGAGTTGAGAACGAAAAGACTCTCGATAAAATCATCTTCAAAAGTGGCATGCCCAACCTCTCTGGCGACGCTTTCACCAAGGCCCAGGAAATGATGGGTAAGATGGACCCGGAAGAGCTTAAGAAGATGCAAGAGCAGGTCGCCAATATGTCCGCTGACGAGAAGGCCAAGCTGATGGAGCAGGCCAAGGCGATGGGGCTCTTCTAGTTTCAAGACTTTAGAGTCCGTGTCTTCACCTTTATCTGACGAAAATCAGACTTATGCCCTTAGCTATTTATGCCGAAAAGTTTGGCATGGACTATCCCATCGACGAGCTTCGCGAACATATTACCAAGGCCACAACTGAGTTCTACGAACTGGTCTACAACGACGAGTGGTTTAAGAAGATCTTTCGTAATATCAAGCAAGATATCATCACGTCTCAGCAAATCGACTTTATGGTGGCCTCTTTTGGAGGGCCGCGCCTCTATAGTGGGCGCATGCCAAAGGATG
>JAUIBX010000027.1 GCA_030427595.1 Bacteriovoracia bacterium
CTTCAATCATTAGGTCGCTTTGTTGAAGAAAGTTCTGATGGTGATAAGAAGGTGAGTTTTAGTGGAGGAGAGGTTCGCGCCAAAGAGGGGGATACCGCTGTGACTCTTGAAAGCTCAGAGCTTGTAACCTCTGTAGAGCCTCGCTTCATTGATCCCTTTAATAACGATACTCAGGTTCTCTTTGTGGGAGAATGTCCAAAGGACTTCAGCTCTGAAGCCCCTGACAATAATCTTCTCGCCAAGATGATTGCTGCCATGAAGTTGCCTCGAGAGAGCTACTGTCGCGCCTATATTACGAAAGACAGTGAACTTGCTCAGCAAGAGTGGTACGGACTCTTGAAAAAGGTTCCAGCTCGAGTGAATTACCTTACCATTGTTTCTTTGGGGGCTCTGGCCACCAATACAATCCTTCATAAGAAAGAGCGTCTATCTCGTATTCACGGTAAGGAGTTTTTTGTTGAGCTTAAGCGTGATCAAGGTCCTTTACGCTTAAGTATTTTTCCTGTTTTTCATCCTGATATTCTTCAGATTAATCCCAACATGAAGCGCTCAGCATGGCTTGATCTGCAAAAGGTGATGGAAGGCCTCTCTTCGCCTTAATTCTCAAAGCTTATGGCATATTGAATAAAGTCCATAATATCGATAAGATAAGTATATGGTTGCCATTGGAAGGCAACTTGGCTTTTCCAAGGATGGGTTACTCTGGGCCTTAAAGTTCTAGTCTTTATTCAGCTCCTTTTATTGTCTCTTAGCTCATGGGCAAGTCTTGCCAAAATTTATGGAAGGCATCTCAATGAAGAAGCACGCGGACAAGGACCTGAGTTACGAAAGGCCCGCAGCGTTTTTATTCCTGAAAATTTAGAGAGCAAAGTTCCCAATATTCGCGTTCGCGTTCAAAAGTCCTTAAGAAATGTTTATATCGCAGGTACAGACCTCAAAAGAAAGTTTCACATCAATAATGACATTCAAACCTTTAAGGGAAGGAAGGCCATTAAGTTTCGTTGTGAAAATCTCAAAGAAAGAGCGTCCTTTAAGAAGCCAGTTTTACTAGCATCTCTAGGCTCAAGCACTGGTCTTATTTCTTTGGCCAAAGAGAAGTTTAAAGGACTTCTTCATGTTGTGACCTCAAGGAAGAATGATAGTTGTGATGTCATTCATGAAACCAATCTTGAAACTTATATTTCTTCGTTATTGGCCCGTGAAATGAATGCCAAGTGGCCTATTGAGGCCTTAAAGGCACAGGCCATTGCAGCGAGAAGTTATGCTCTTCATAAAATGCAGTCAGGTCAGGTTAAGAGAGAAGCCGGCCATGAGACCTACTATCACATCGAAAGTTCTGAAAAGCATCAAGTCAGTGGGAACTTCTTTGATGCTAATTTGAATACCGAGCTTGCGGCCCTAAAAACTACAGGCATGGTCCTTACAAATGAGACCGGTCAAATTGCTCCTATCTTCTTTCATGCAAAGTGTGGAGGAAAGACTCTTCGCCCTGAACAAGTTTGGCAAAACTCTTTGAAAAGCTACAAAGCAGTGAAATGCCCTTTTTGTAAGGATCATGGGACACAGGGCTTTGATAATAACCTGACCCTGGCACGTTGGAATAAGTTTTTGAAGTGGGCAGCGAGAAAGGGTCATCTTCCTAAGACAGTTTTGGTTCATAAGAATAAGGAGAGCCTGCGCTTTGTTCCAGATAAGAAGTTTTCCCGTAAGGTTCGCTTCTATCTAGGTGATCACATGTATTCCTTTAAGAAAGCACTTTTAAGAAGGTACTTTGGTCGATTTATTGTTCCTTCCAATAACTTTAGGATTACTCTTGAGCAGGCCGGACCACGCCAAGTTAAAATTCGCTTAAAGGGAGATGGTCTCGGTCATGGCGTTGGAATGTGTCAGCTGGGAGCTCTTGATTTGGCCGACAAGGGATGGGATTATAAGAAAATCTTGAGTTATTACTTTCCCAATCATCGCTTAAAGAAGATTTACTGATATGAAGGCATTTTGGGTCATTTTCCTGTGGATTTTTTTGGGGGGACAAAGTCAGGCCTTCACCATTCTTATTGATCCTGGCCATGGTGGAGAAGATGATGGGGCGCGGGCCCGCTACTACTATGGTAAAAAGAAGTGGCGATTGGTGCGGGAAAAGGATATCGCTCTGTCTCTTTCTAAGAAGATTCATGAGGAACTTACCAAGAGCAACTTCAACGCCTACCTTACACGAAGTGTAGATCGCTCAGTGAGTCTTGCTGAGCGAGCTGAGCTAGCCGAAAAAATAAAAGCAGATCTCTTTATTAGCGTGCATATTAATAGCTCAGAGGGAAAGACTCCGCGAGGATTTGAAACCTACTATCTCGATAATCATGAAGATTCGGCGGTTAAGAAAGTTGAACAAGTTGAAAACAAAGACTTAAAAGGCAAAGAGCTTATCGTTAATAAAATTTTAACGGATCTGGTGATTCAAAGAACGGTGAAGAGCTCGAAGGGTCTAGCTACCAATATTCATTCACGTATTCAAAGATTAGTGGGGAAGAGGTATCGCTTAAAAGATAGGGGTGTTAAGCCAGGTCTCTTCTATGTTTTAGCGCTCACTAAGAGACCAGCCATCTTACTTGAAGTTGGCTTTTTATCAAACTCACGAGAACTCAAAAAAATCCTCGATCAGAAATTTCAGCGTAGGTATGCTCAAGCTGTTGCCCGCGGCATCAGCGATTACATTAAAAAGCAATCTAAGCAAGAACCTGCACTTCTCTAATTTTTCCTCTACCTTTTTCTAAAGGAGGGGTGAAAGGTCGCCCTCTCACCCCTCACTTTGGAGAGAGTAGAGAGTTGCCCCGAATCCTTGGGGCAGAGAGTTCTTAATTATTTATTAGTAACAATTAATGCCTGCTGAAGCGAAATTGATAGGTACGTAAGAACCAAAGGTCGGGCTATAAAAGCCAACTTGTCCGTTTGATACAGCACCTGTTGCGCATGAACCATTATTGTTCAGATAGAGTTGATTCACATAGAAGTTACTCATACCTGAGTTTGGTCCAATATATTCGGCTATTCCGTCATTGAACTGACAGAATGATACGACAACGTTGTAGGCCAGTTGGTTACCGCTTGCGACTTTACTCACAAAGACAAGGTCACCATTGACCGATTTTCCGTAGTATGAACCTTGAGAAGATCCTGATACAGAGCCACTTTGAAGCCAACCTGATACAGCACCTGATGTTCCAGAAGCATTTTGTTGCAGCTGGAAGGTCATGTCTTGCATGCGACCTTGGGCACAGTTGGTTTGACTCTTGAGCTGGTTCCAAACGTTAAGGGCGTTTGAAGATCCACCTGCATTAGTGTCTCCAAAAATGGGGCTTGTTCCAGAAGGAACGTTTACCACACCTGTATTATTAGGTGGGGCGACTGGGGCTGGACCAGCTTCATTCTTGTCTGATCCACATGAGGCAGCTAATAAAGCTGTCACGCCAAGAACGCTTAACTTGCGTCCTATGGACTTTAGTTTAAAAGAATTAAACGTTTTCATTTCTCTCTCTCCTGTTGAAAACATTCACATTAATTTGTTGTGCTTATTAGGCTGCAGAAAGCGTGCCAATATGCGTAAAGATGCCTGTGGTACCTTATTTGGACCATGATTATTGTATTTTCAGTAGGTTATGTGATTTCAGGGAGAAGACACTTTCAGGATAAAAACTAGGTTGTTGGTAGTTTTTCTAACCCCTGTCAAAACCTTATACGGCCAAGGCCTTAACAGTTTTGACAGAGAATTGACCAAGAAGTGGCTTAATAATGGCACCTGGGGGCCCGAACTGAAGGACAATGAACACGGAATATTTTTCTAGAGAGAATTAAGTGACTGAAAATACTATAATAGAGGTAATTCCAAAGAGAGAGGAGCTTGTGAGTATCGCTCTGACCTTAAAAAAGGTCGTGGAACCTCTAAGAGGTCGCTTTAAAAATATTGTCAAAAATGAAGAGGCTAAGTTTCGTATTCTTACGAGTCTAAAGCTTACTCTCATTCCAATTATGTCCTTTGTTTTAATGGGCTGCTTTATTTGGATTCTCCTCAACCTGAACTTCGCCTTCTTTCGCGCCAATGAGTACCGCGGTATTTCTCGCTTTGAAGAGGTTTTCTTTGATTTTATCTCCACGAGTGCCCTTGACCTTGTTCCCTATGGCGCTCTTTTAATTATTTTCGTCAATATCACCGCGATATATGTCTCTGACATTCTGTTAAGGCCTTTTCGTCTCATAGGAGAATACTGCGAAAAGAGGAATAATGCAGAAGAGGCCAGCTACAACCCAGACTTTTTCACGGACTTGAAGCTCTTGAGTCAGTTTAGTGAGTTTTTCTTTTCTTACATGGAAACTGCTGAGCTAAATAATCAATTGCATGAGGTAGCGATTCCTCAAAAGTATAAGAGGATTCATCAGCCTGTTTTTGAGACCACTTTTTTTCTCCATTACCTCCTCTATATACTGGCAAGTATGTTGGTGGTTTCGATTGCTCTTTATAGCTTCGCTAATGGTCTTTTTGAAAATATCATCTTATTAGCAGACCAAACACTTCCCAATAATCCTCAGATCAATCAATTTTTGAGTGATCAAAAAACAATTATTGATCAAATTATCTGGGTCGTTCATGCCATGAGTGTGGTGATGTACCTATTATTGGCCTATCACCTCTATCAAGGAGTTGCTGCACCGGCCTTTGCTGTCTTTGCGACCATGAGGTCATTTTTAAAAGGTAATCACAATCAAAGGGTTCACTTGATCGGTTTTCCAGCTTTGAAGATTCAAACCAGAAAGCTGAATAAGTATCTTGATTGGGTTGATCGGAATCTGGTTCAAAAAGAAGAAACAAAGAGTTGATTTTCTACTAGAGAAATGAAGAATAGAGAGTGATAAAGCTCTTAACGAAAAGGATGTATAAATGAGAAAGATTAAACTTCTATCCATTATGGCACTAGCATCAGCTTTGATCCTACCTGCCTGTGTGAGTAAAGATAAACTAAAACAAACAATGAAAGAGAATCCAGAGATTCTTTATGAAGTCATTAAAGCTGACCCTGCTGAATTTATGATGGTTCTCCAAGAAGCCGCTCAAAATGCTAAAGGGGCGATGGAAGAAAAGAAGCGTGAAGCTGAGAAGAAGGCCTTCGATGAGAGCTTTAACAATCCTCTAAAACCAGATATTAGGGACGATGAGTCTGTTCGCGGTACAAAGGGAGCCCCAATTGTGCTCGTTGAATACTCAGACTTTGAGTGTCCTTTCT
Source organism: Bacteriovoracia bacterium (assembly GCA_030427595.1). GTDB lineage: Bacteria > Bdellovibrionota > Bacteriovoracia > Bacteriovoracales > Bacteriovoracaceae. The sequence continues at coordinate 5,271 of JAUIBX010000027.1, forward strand.
GTAGCAGAGGCTTTAACACTGTTACTGAATTTATGAAAAAGTATGATGGAAAAGTTCAATTCATCTATAAGCACCTTCCTCTTAGTTTTCACCCTGCTGCTATGATTGCAGCTCAGTACTTTGAAGCGGTCCGCCTTCAGTCTGAAGAGAAAGCTTTTCAATTTCACGATGCGATCTTTGCTAATCAAAGAAAGCTCAAAAATGGCGAGAAGTTCTTAAAAGCTGAAGCTAAGAAGCTTGGTCTCAATATGAGTAAGTTGGCAAAAGATGTGAAATCTGATGCTGTTCAGGACCGCATTAAAGCTGACATGGCCGAAGCGGCTAAGTTTGGTATTCAAGGTACACCAGGATTTGTTCTTAATGGAATTCCTATTAAAGGTGCCTATCCTCTTTCTCACTTCGTAAAAATTGTAGAAGAGTTAAAGAAGAGAAAAATGCTCGATATTTAATAAGTATGAATATTCAAAAGTTAAAAGCCCCGTCTTGTACGGGGTTTTTTTGTGCTAAACTAAACTTATGTTTGAAGGAACTTATTCCAACATTCACTTGAAGCCAAAAACCCGTCGATCATTATTATCAGAGCGAAAGGGAATTGAATCACTATTGGTAAAAGAAGAACTGCCTGAAGAAAGTGAAATTCTCTTAAGGTATATTGAAGATTTGCGAGGCCTCCTCTCTTTTAATTCTGGGGTAGAGGTGATTCAAGGTATTCATGCTCTTGAGGCCAACCTAAATAAACTTCATGATCGATATCCAGGTTTGGAGTTACCCAATTTAAATGATTTTTACCAAGAGCTTGCATCACTTCTCTTACAAAAATATTGGGAGCAAAGGACAAACCCCCTTAGTGAAGAGTCAACTGACCATCTCTTTTTGGAGAGTCTTTTTATCGCTATTGAAGAAGAAATTTATATTTGGCAAGAAAAAATCAATTAAAAATGGCCGAAAGCCTTTCCCCATCGGGCTTCCGAAAAAAAAATTTGTCATTGTAGATAAAATAAGTAACCATTTTCTTATCCGAACAATTTACTAACCATTAGGAGTTGGAATGAACAGAAAAGAGCTAATCGAAGCTATCCTTAAGGACAAAGAACTTAACCACCTTACAAAGAAAGATGCTGATCACTTTGTAGCAACTTTGCTCGACGTAATCAGAAAAACTGTTAAGAAAGGTGACGATGTTTCACTAATCGGTTTTGGAACATTCTCTAAAACTCGTCGTGCAGCTCGTACTGGTGTAAACCCAGCTACTGGTGAGAAAATCAAAATTAAGGCCAAGACTCTTCCTAAGTTCCGTCCAGGAAAGGCTTGGAAAGAAATGATGTAGGCCTTGCGCTAAAAATATCATAAAAGTAAGGGTCTCTTGGGAGACCCTTTTTTTATGCTATTTTTGCGCAATGCTTGTTCGAGCAAAGCTCGAACACCAGATAGAGTGAGCAGCTTGACCGCCAAATGAGCGCAGCTTATTCCGGCGGGGAAGCGATCAGTGAGCGGGCGAACCCTGCTTTACCGATAAGACCACCGGTTGTCGGGGACCGGTTGCCGGATTAACTCACTCTGAAATAACTTCCCATATTACCTGATAACTGGGGTCAGAAAGTCACCAAATTGACGCTAAATTCTTAAATTGGAAATCTTTGCCTAGCGGGGGTGGTAGAAAATTCCTTCCCCCCCATGAGATCGTTGCTATCTGGGACACAGCGTGTATAATTTTTGACAGAGGGTGGGTAAATTCATCCTCTCGTCATTGAATTAAACCAGGATGGTGAAAATGGCCGAAGAAAATGAGCAAATGGAAGTGCAACCACCGGCGAACCAAGTTCCTTCGAGCAAAAATCCTTTACTCACAATTTTAGTTCTCGTTAATACCATTGCGATGGCTGGAATTGCTTATTTTCAATTTATGAGTCACCAAAAGTTTGCTCAATTTGAGTCTGTTCAAGACCTCGTTAAAGAGCAGGGAACGGGTGAAGCTGAAGCAGAAGGGGATGCCCCTGTTCTTGATGGTGAAGCTAAGAAGATGGGTGGTAAGCCTTTTCCTCTAGAAGGTTTTACGGCCAACCTCGCCCAAGGTGACGGACCTAGACGATTTGTTCGACTGACAACAGTTCTGATGATTTCAGATGACTCAAGTCAGGAAGAGTTTAATAGAAGAAAACCTCAAATTAGAGATTCAATTATTACAACATTAAATGGAAAGCGTCCTGAGGACCTCCTCAATGTTGAAGGAAAGAATTTTTTAAAAGAGGAGATTAAAGCAGCGATCAACGCTTTTCTAGTTGATGGAAGAGTGATCGATGTTTTCTATACAAGTTTTCAAATTAACTAGCTAGGGTAATCCTAGCGGGCAGTAGGCAGGAAGCCTACTCAGATGAGTTCCCAGGAGGGGTATTGCTATGGCCCAGGTTTTAAGTCAAGAAGAAGTTGATGCTCTCTTAAATGCGGTTAATGACGGTGAGTCTGATGATATACTCGACGGAGGTGGTGGCGATTTTGATGCTGCTGATGATGTCGATGATAATATACAGACCTATGATCTTACCAACCAGGATAGGGTTATTCGTGGACGAATGCCGATTCTGGAAATTATCTATGAAAGATTCATTCGTTCCTTTAGGGTTTCACTCTCTAACTCTCTAAGAAAGATCTCTACGATCTCAATGATCTCTACAGACCTTCTTAAGTTCGGCGAATTTGTGAATACACTGCCTATTCCTTCTTGTATGTGTATCATGCGCTACAACGAGCTCAGAGGACCTGCTCTTCTCGTATTTGAATCAAAACTTGCTTACGCCATTATTGATTCCTACTTTGGCGGAACAGATAGACCCTTTACTAAAATTGAAGGTAAAGAATTTACGATGATTGAACTTTCTTTCATGAAGAAAGTTATGGATATGGCGATTGCTGATCTAGAAGAGGCATGGGCGCCTGTTCATAGAATCGATGCTCAATATTTAAGAACTGAGATTAACCCACAATTTGTTGGTGTGGTTCCTCCTTCTGATGTGATTATTGCCACAACCCTTGAAGTTGAATTCGAGTCAGCATCAGGAACAATTATGATTGTTGTGCCCTACTCAACAATCGAACCTATTAAGCAAAAACTTAGTTCAAGTTTCCAAACAGACAACGACATGGCCGACAGCATTTGGACGACGGCGATGAATGAGCACATCATGGATGCGGAAACAGAAATTATTGTAAAACTTGGCGAGGCCAATATGACCGTTGGTGACCTCGTGACCCTAGAAAAAGGGGACATTATACCCCTGAATCAAGAAGCCTCTGGTGAAGTAACCCTTGCTGTTGAAGGTGTGGAAAAGATGAAATGCCTTATTGGTGTTCACAAAGGTAATAGGGCCATCCAAGTAACTAAGGTAATGAAAGAAGAACGTAAGAATTTCGAATTTAAAAAGGGAGAAGAATAATGGAAAACGAGACTAAAAACGAGGGCACAGCTCCAAACATCGATCCTAAGGACCTACAGGAGATTGCTAACATCGCTGATGACGTACAGGCAGGTGACGATGCTCTTAATAAACTCAAGGTTCAAAACCTCGATTTTATCCTCGATATTCCACTCAAAGTAACAGTTGAGCTAGGAAGAACGTCAGTTGTTATCAAGGACTTACTTCAACTAGGTCAGGGTTCTGTTTTGGAACTCGATAAACTAGCGGGTGAACCACTAGAAATCCTTGTTAATGGCAAGCTTGTTGCAAAAGGTGAAGTAGTCGTTGTGAACGAGAAGTTTGGTATTCGTCTCACTGATATCATTTCACCTGTGGAGCGTATTGATACTTTAAAGTAAACAAAGACTGGATAACTTAGGAAGAGTTATGAAAATTTTACTGACGACATTACTAATGCTTTTTTCTTTAAACTTAATGGCTTCAAAGGCCAAAATCACGGATGTAAAGTTTGAAGACCATGGAAAGGAAGGCAGACTTATTATCACAATGGATAAGAGAGTCAACGACTTCCCTGAGTTATCAGTAAAGAATAACTTTGTTCAAGTTGCGATTCCTGGATCATTTGTTTGGCCTAAAATCGATAAGAAGTTTACCTACGAAAACTCATTTGATTCTAAATTGATGGCCTATCAATTTAATAAGAATAGAGTGCGCGTGAGAGCAGTTGTTCCTGAGAAGATGGAAAGCTTCAAGGATCAAGTAAGTCTTCAGCTTAAAGGGGAGAAGATCATTGTAAACTTCCCCAAAAAGAAGTCTGTGGCGCGAGTCTCTAGTGTTAGCAAGGGGCGTTCTCCTGCTCTTGCTCCCAAAAGTAAAAAGGCCTTAGAAGCAAATGACCCAAGTGTATATGATGAGAGTTACCTAGAGAAACTTCTAAAACAAAAAGAAAGTGCAATTGATGTAGAAAAAAAGCCTCTTAAAGAAGCTAATGCTAAAGACCTTGAAAAAGACACTCTTCAGTTTAAGCAAGCCGCTACAGAGAAAGAAACCTCAGGCTTTTCTATCACAAAGTATGCTGGAAAGTTTGTGGGCTTCTTGGCCCTCGTTCTTCTTCTTTTCTACGGGATTGTTAACCTTTTGAAGAAGGGAGCTTTCAGTAAAACGAAACTAGGGTTTCTTAACAGCACTAAAGTGATTGAAGTGATTAATACAACTTATATTGCTCCTAAGAGAAGTATCCTTATGATTCGTGCCCACAACCAAATCTTCCTAGTCGGGAGCTCTGAGAAGGGTCTTCATATGATTTCAGAGCTAAAAGATACAACAGGACTTCTTAAAGAGGGCGAGAAGCAGCTAAGTGGTAGCAACTTTGACTCGACATTAGGTAATGCCAATGAAAACCCTAAGGATTTTAAGCTTAAAGATTTCCTCAGTCAGAATGACCAAGAGGAAAAGGCTTCAGAGTCTCAGGAGGATTCAATTGCCTTAAGAGCAATTGAAAAGGAAATGGCTGCGGCAAAAGAGAGTCAGAAGGTTAAATTCTCTGATCAGATTAAAAGTAAGATTAAAGACTTAAAGCCTCTGCAGTAAAAGGTAAGAAAGACGTGAAAAAACTAATAGGACTTCTTTTATTCTTGTTTTCTGCCGGTGCAATGGCCCAGCAATCTAATCTTGGTTTACCTGGGCTCTCTGTAAACTTTGGCCAGGGGACAGACTTGGTGGACACCATTCAGGTCTTGATTCTTTTTACAGTTCTTACTCTTGCTCCTGCGATCCTTATCCTGTGTACCTGTTTTACCCGTATTATTGTAGTACTTTCCTTCATGAGACAGGCGATCGGGACTCAAAACCTGCCACCAAACCAATTATTGATTGGCTTTGCACTCTTCTTATCAATTTTTGTCATGAAGCCAACGGGAACGGCCATTTATGATCAAGCGATTCAGCCTTACGTTAATAAAAAAATAAAAACTGAGCAGGCTCTCTCTGTGATTGAGTATCACTTAAGAGGTTTCATGTCTAAGCAGGTGAGAAAAGCAGATATCGGCCTTTTTTATGACATCACAGGAGAGAAGGCACCTAAAACAATCGATGATGTGCCCCTTCACTATCTTATTCCGGCCTTTATTATCTCAGAACTTAAGACGGCCTTTCAGATAGGCTTTCTTCTCTACATTCCATTTTTAATTTTGGATATGGTTGTCGCCTCCGTTTTGATGGCGATGGGGATGATGATGTTACCTCCCGTTGTTGTTTCACTACCTTTTAAACTTTTACTCTTTGTCTTGGTCGACGGATGGCAATTGGTAACAGGCTCAATACTTCGCTCATTTAATTAAGGATTATAGAATATGGGTTATGATATTTTTTCAGAGATTACCAATCAAGCAATCAAGGTGACTTTTTATGTCGCCTCTCCCATGCTTTTGGGAGCACTGGTCATGGGTATTCTTGTTTCGCTCTTTCAGGCCGTAACTCAGATTAATGAGCAGACTCTTTCATTCATTCCAAAGATTATTGTCATTGTAGGAGCGATGGTAATTTTCGCTCCCTGGATGTCTGAGACATTAACAAATTTTACTAAGGAATTGATTTTAAATATTCCTCAAATCATTAGCCAAAACTAGGAGTAGACTTGGTCAATATCAGTGTAAATGACATTCAAGCTCTTACATGCTTCTGGCTTGTCTTTACCAGATGGACCTTGGTTATTATCCAACTTCCTATCTTTGATAATGTCAGCATACCAAGTCTCGTAAAAATTCTTTTTTCTTTAATCCTAAGCTACGCGTTTTTTCCCTTTGTCAGTCCTGAAGTTTATAAAGACATGGCCTACATGGGGGCCAATAGTTTTTGGGCGCTAACGATCTTTTACTCAGTGGTAAGCCTTTTGATTGGTTTTCTTGTTAAGGTCCTGATGGATCTTTTTACGGCGAGTGGCTCCATTATTACTCAGCAAATTGGTTTTGGTGCTGTGGCCTACTTCGATCCTAATAGCGCTAGTCGTGTAGGTCCATTTGAGAGAATCCTTCAGTGGACAATGGTTGTCGTGATCATTAGTTCAGGAGCGCTTCTTCCAATGTTCAAAGGAGTCTTTAACTCCTTCTTTAGTATTCATATTTATGACCTTGGGAAAATGGCGACCTCACCTGAATTCTTCTTTCAGATGTTTAAAGGACTATTCTTATCTGCGCTTTTGTTGGCGAGTCCTCTTATTTTTACAAATATGTTGATCATGACGGTTCTTGGCATTATCGCCAGAACGGTTCCCCAAATGAACGTGATCATGGTTTCTTTTGTCGTGAATATTGGTCTTGGATTGCTGGTTTTTGCAGCGAGTTCAAGTGAGTTTTTTAGAGTCGCATTTAAACTTTATACGGACAAGCTGGGCGATTGGTTCCAGTTTCTAACTTAATTAAGAGTAGGATAGGCAATGGCCGAAGAATTTGATTCGGATCAGGAAAAGACGGAAGAGCCGACCCAGCATCGCATCGATGAGTTTCGAAAGCGTGGTGAGGTTGCTAGCTCTAAGGAACTAAATAGTGTTTTAGTTCTGTCTGCCTGTATCCTCACTCTTATGCTCTCTCTTGTTTATATCTACGAAACCCTCAGTGGCTTTGTCGAATGGCTTTACACATTAGATGTCGCTTTCGCTTACACAGAAAAGAGTTTTAAAACGATTGTCACGAAGACTGTTTTTACAGGTCTTAAGTGTGTTGCACCAGTACTTCTTACTGCCTTATGTGTTGGCGTCATCGCTAATGTCGCTCAAATTGGCTTCCTCTTTAGTACTGAAGTTCTTGAGTTTAAACCAGATCGAATCAACCCAATCAACGGAATTAAGAGACTTTTTTCAATGAAGAGTCTTGTAGAGGCGATTAAGGCGGTATTTAAATTCATCTTTATTTTAGGAATTGTCTATTGGGTAGTAAAAGACGATATCAATTCTTTTCAAGGTTATTTCCATGTGTCCTTTGTTGAAGGCTTTATGCATGCACGTTTCTTTCTTGCGCAACTTGCTTTTTCAATTATTGGAGCCTTTTTAGTTATTGCTCTTGGTGACTTTGCTTATCAAAAGATCAGTTATCAAAACAAATTGAGAATGACTAAAGAACAAGCAAAGAAAGAGCATAAAGAACAAGATGGTAACCCCGAAGTTAAACAGAGAATTCGCGCAATTCAGAGGGAGATGGCAACAAAGAGAATGATGGCCGATATTCCAACGGCAGATGTTGTTGTGACAAACCCCACCCACTTTGCTGTTGTTCTTAAATATGATGCTACTGAAATGATTTCTCCTCAGGTTATTGGCAAGGGGTCTGATCATTTGGCATTGAGAATTAGAGAAATCGCGAAAGAACATGGGGTGCCTGTTGTTGAAAATGTACCTCTCGCAAGAGGTTTATATAAAACCGCAAAAATTGGGGACTATGTTCCAAGATCACTTTATAAGGCCGTCGCAGAGGTGCTGGCATTTGTTTACAAACTTAAGAAAAAGCAAAAGGCCATAAGCTAGGAATAAAATATGGATGGATTTTTAAAAAGGTTAAAATTCTTTTCTGAAAATTCGGACTTAACTGTCGCGATAGGACTTCTCTTAGTCCTATCAATCATGATTATTCCCATTCCTCCGATGCTCTTGGACCTCTTCCTAGCTTTAACTTTAAGCTTGAGTATCGTGATCCTTCTCGTTTCTGTTTATACAAAGAAGCCTTTAGACTTTTCAACATTTCCTTCGATTCTTCTTGTGATGACTCTTTTAAGGCTTTCTCTTAACCTTGCTTCGACAAAGAATATTCTATTGAAAGGGGGCGATCAGGGAACAGAAGCCGCAGGTGAAATTATCCGCTCCTTTGGTGAGTTTATTGTTGAAGGTAATTACGTAGTCGGGATTATCATCTTTATTATCCTTGTGATTATCAACTTCATGGTTGTTACTAAAGGTGCCGGTCGAGTCGCTGAAGTTGCCGCTCGATTCACCTTAGATGCGATGCCTGGTAAGCAGATGGCCATTGATGCTGACCTTAACGCTGGCCTCATCGATGATGCTGAAGCCAAAAGAAGAAGACGAGAAGTTGCAGAAGAAGCCGATTTCTACGGGTCAATGGATGGTGCCAGTAAGTTTGTTAGAGGTGATGCCATTGCAGGTATTCTTATCACTGTGGTTAATATTATAGGCGGTATTATTGTTGGTGTCGCACAGAACGGTCTTGATATCAATGAAGCGACTCGTGTCTTCACTCTGCTTACTGTGGGTGACGGCCTTGTTTCTCAAATCCCTGCTCTTATTATCTCTACTGCTGCCGGTATTATTGCTACCAGAAATACGAATGATGATGCGCTTGGTGCTCAGGTTAGTAAGCAATTTAAAGTTCACCCGAAGGCCATATATATGGCCTCAGCCGTTCTCTTTATCTTCTCTATCATCCCAGGTTTGCCCAAGTTTCCTTTTATTGTGATGGGTCTTGTTCTAGTTGCTACGGCCTATAAAATTGAACAGCTCAATGAGAAGGATGCACAAGCAGCGCTAGTAGCTGAAAAAGAAGAAGATTCAGAAAAACCAGAAAACCTAGAAGATCTTCTTAGTCTGGAGCTGGTAGAACTCGAAGTAGGCTATGGTCTCGTTAGTCTAGTGGATGCGGAACAAAATGGTGACCTTCTAGAGAGGATTACTCATATTCGTAAGCAGTTTGCCATCGACTGGGGTGTGATTATTCCTAGTGTCCGTATTAAAGATAATCTGGAGCTAAAACCAGGTGGTTACAATATCAAAATTAAAGGCATAAAGGTCGCTGAGGGTGACCTCATGACTGATCACTTCTTGGCAATGGACCCCGGCGGGATAATTGAGCCTGTTGATGGCATTGAAACCACTGAGCCTGTTTTTGGTCTACCTGCGGTTTGGATTAGTGAAGATCAACGTGAAGATGCCCAGTACAATGGCTATACTGTAGTGGATCTCTCAACTGTTGTGGCAACACACTTGACGGAAATTCTCAAATCCAATGTTCATGAACTCTTTGGCCGTCAGGAACTTGTTGGGCTGTTGGATACTTTTAAAGAGGCTTACCCGAAGATTGTATCAGATTTAATACCTGATATTTTAACTATGGGACAGGTCCTGAAAGTTTTACAGAATCTCCTGAGAGAGGGGGTTTCCATCCGTGACCTGCGTACTGTTCTTGAGACACTGGCCGAGTATGGTGGTACAATTAAAGACACGGACAGTCTGACTGAGATGGTCAGACAGGCCTTGTATAGAACTATTACTCATAGTATTAGTAGCGAGCAAGGAGAGATTCCTTTGTTTACACTTGATAGGGGAATTGAAGAGTCAATAGCTCAGAATATTATCCAAACTGAGCAGGGTCAGCAGGTTTCATTAGACCCTAAAATTACCCAGTCAATCCTTGCGAGTTTGAATGAGAAGATTGAAGAGGCCACGAATATGGGTGAGAAGATGATTGTCTTGTGCTCGCCTGTTATTAGAGGCCACTTTAAGAAGTTAACAGAGAAGTTTATCCCTAACTTAGTCGTTGTTTCCCACAATGAATTAAGTCCGGATGCGAATATCAGATCACTAGGGACGGTGAGGTTGTAGTATGTACGTTAGAAAATTTGAAGCCGATTCATTGGACGAAGCGCTCAAATCAATCAAAAGAGAATTGGGGCCTGATGCCATTATTCTCAAAACAGTGACCAATAAAGGTCTAAAGGGTGCTTTCAAGAAAAATAGAGTGGAAATTACCGCTGCTATTTCTGAGAAAAATTATACAAAGAAAGCAAAAGTCGATAACGTTCTCGATGATGATAATAGAGAAAAATTCTATCAAAGTGAGAGCAGTTATATCTCACAAATGATAGAGGGACATGCTCGAAATGAGTCACCTGCGCAAAATAGCAATTATGCTAACCTTGGGCTCAATAAGCCTGTCCAATCAGTAAAAGAGTTTAGTGGAAAAATGAAAAATAGTTTGGATGATTTCCTCTCTGGTGGACAAAGAGATAATGACAGACAAGAGCAATTCTTAAGCCAAAACCCTCAGCAGCTCGATTTGCCAAGAAGGGAAACGGTCCAGGCTGAAACACGTCCTCTCTTACAAGAGAGCCAGCAAATGGCGCTAGTTCAGGAGGAGTCTTTCGGCAAAAGTCATTCAAATGACTCTGCTCTAATTCAGGAACAAAGAAAGAAGATCGATGAATTAGAAAAGCGTCTATATGAACTGACAAAATCTGTTGAAAGGATCGATAAGAAAGAGCCACAAGGTCTCTATCAGTTAAGAACAACCCTAAGAAGCCTTTCGATAAATGAGTCCACAGTAAATGATATTTTAAAGAAGGCAACTTTCGAGCTAAATGATGAAGAACAAAGGGATATTGATGTTACCTTTGAGTTTGCCCTTAGAGAAATGCTTGAGCGTATTCCAACGGCCATGCCTAAGTTTTCTAGCCTCGAAGGAAGTGAAACGCCTTGTTTAACAATTTTAGTATCAGACAGTTCTGTTGGACAAACATCAATGCTTTATAAATTGGGGGCCCTTAAAAAAGATAGTCGTCTTGTCCAGTATCAACCAGGGCAGGAAAAGTCTTTTACCGAGTCTATCTTTGATTTGAAAATAGATAAGGTTGCCACAATCGCTGAGGTTGTATCTTGTATAAGAAAGGCTCAAGAAAAAGGTGAAAACGTCATTGTTGATTACCGCAATAACAAGACTGAGCTCAACGATACAAAAAAGTTTATCGATGGAGTGAGAAGGGCGTTTGGAAATGTGGAAGTATTGATCTGCCTTTCGGCAATTCATTCTGAGATTTATAATAGAAAGGTAACATCAACCTATGAGTCGTTGGCCGATGGATTGATCATCACTCATTTGGATTTATGTTTAAATTATGGCGCTCTTTTTAATATTTGTGAGGAGTACCCTGGTTTACCGCTTAAGTTTTTTGGTACAGGGGAAGTTGTTCCTGAAGATATTGAATCAGCGACTGGTGAGAGAATTCTCGCTGGAATGTTTAAGTTGAACTAATAAAATTTAACTACACAGGGCCACTAGGATGGTGTCCTTGAGGAGAATGCATGTCACGGAAGACACCAGGGGAATGGCTACTTTCCCAAAACTCCAACTTCGAAGAAGATTCTTTTAAACGTTCATCACAAAGAAATGCAAAAACGATTGCGATATCAAGCGGCAAGGGCGGGGTCGGAAAAACCTCTGTTGCCATAAAGCTTGCAAAGGTCCTAGTTGAAAAAGGGGAGAAGGTTCTTCTCATCGATTGTGACTATAACCTCAGTAATACTGCTGTAAAACTCGGCTTTCCAATGGAAAGTCGTTTTTATGAGCTTCTTACTAGTCAGCTTGATTTTGAAGAGGCACTTCATAAAGACGGAAACTTTCATCTTCTTAGTGCTTGCAACGGCCACCTTGACCTCTTTGATAATTTAAATGGGTTAGAGAATCTTATTCTCGACATTATCGCTACCCACAGTCATCAGTACGATAGTATCGTTTTGGATTGCCCGGCCGGACTGACAAAAGAAATTTGTGCTCTCAACAGTTATTGTGATCATCGCTTCGTTGTTGTGACTCCAGATAAGTCTTCTATAACCGACTCCTACTCATTAATAAAAGTCCTTAGTCAAAAGATGGGAGTACGCGAACATAACCTGATTTTTAATAAGGTGAGTAGCGATAAGCAATACCAACGCCTCACTAAGACCTTTCTTGATACGGCAGGTCTATACCTTGATTGCAGGTTGAGCGTTTTAGGGGCGATCCCTTATTTTAAAGAAAATGTAGACCTCTTTGATCGGGAACTGTTAAAAGTTGCCGATTCAAAAATTCATAAGTCATTTAATTATGTCGTAAATAAATTCGCCGAGAAGAACATTGGCACCGGTGCTAACTCTCATCCTATTTTCTCAGGTATGAAGACAGCACTGGCAACAGAACAGGACGTTCATTCACTTTAACGGACAAGGAGTATGTCGATGTCTTCTCTCTCAAAAAAGCTTAAGAACCTAAAAGACTACAAAACTGAGATCGATGCTCAGACAAAAGATGAGATTATCATTGAATATGCTCCCCTCGTAAAATTTATCGCTCAAAAAATAGCAGCTCGTCTGCCTTCAAATATTGAACTAGATGATTTGATTTCATGTGGTGTGATTGGACTTATGGATGCGATTGATAAGTTTGATCCCACAAGAGATAACAAATTTAAAACCTATGCTGAATTTAGAGTTCGTGGTGCCATCCTTGATGAATTGAGAGCACAGGACTGGGTTCCTCGTTCAGTAAGAGAGAAGGCAAAGCTCGTAGAGAGAACTTATGCAAAGCTTGAGTCTGACCTCGGTCGTCCTGCTACAGATGAGGAAATGTGTCAGGCCTTAGATTGCACCCAAGAGGAGTTTCACGATCTCCTCAATAAATCAAAATCTGTTTCACTTCTCAATATTGATGACTCTTCTTCATTCAATAGAGGTGATAAGAAGTTGATGGCAGGCCTAATGGAAGATAGCAAGTCTGCGAATCCTTTCACAGCAGTTAGTTACAAAAATGTTAGAGATAAAATCAAAGATGGTATTAAGGCCCTCCCAGAGAAACAAAGACTTGTTCTTTCTCTCTACTATTATGAGGACCTTAACCTTAAAGAGATTGGTTCTGTTTTGGATGTTACAGAGTCTCGTGTTTCTCAGCTTCATACGCAGGCCATTATGAAGCTAAAAGCTAAGTTACGTATTGTATTTGAAGCACCTGAAGATCTCGCTAGCTAAATTCTAGCGAGCTATTTACTAGGAAGGTAAATGGAGCAAAGGTCACTGAAGGAAAATTTAAAACAAGGATTAGAAACTCTAGGGGACCTTTATACCCTCGGAGACTCTAATCTTTATCCTCTATTTGACCGACTTCATTACCACCTCCATGAAATTGGATCCCACAAAGAAAAAGTAAAAAACGTAAGAGAGTTTCGCTCTCTCAAGAAAGTCTTTTTAAAAGAGATTGAAGGCCTACTCATAGAGTTCTTTCGCGAAAAGGAAGCTGGGCAGTCTATAGATGTTATCGACCAGTTGCAAAATCCTGGCTTGGACACCCTTGATAAAACACTCGACTTGTTTCCCATGGCAAGACAGGTATGTGACCTTTTCTCTTTTGAGGACAAGGTAACCATCACCCTGAATAATGATTGCTTCTCTTTTAGGGGAAGGGTTCCCTTTAAGCTTGAGTTAGAAAACCTGAGAGAAGAGACCTACCGTCTCACTCGGATGTTTCTTCAAAAGGAAACGCTCTTTACCTTCAATGTCTTTGAAACTTGTGAGGAGTCCAGCTTTGTCTTGGAATTCTCCTTTCATTTCGATGTTGAAGGGCTCAACCCTTACTTAATTCAAATCAACAAAGAAACAGTTCTCTCTTTATCTCCAGTCGTAAAGACCTTTGCTAGACCAATGGAAGACTTAGAAAAAGTAGGAGAACATAATGTTTTTCTTATTGATGAAGCCCTTGAGGCAAAGAAAATGGATCGTTTTAGTTTCCTAAAATGTATTCAAGACCAAAATTATCATCTATTTCATTTTCCCTTCCTCTTTCGTCCCATATCTTTAATAATAAAGAGGAGTATTTACGGGGAGAATGGCCCTATAGATGCTCAAAAATTGGTACCTCTTCATGGTGATGGTCACCTAAGTGTTATTGAAGTGGACCTGTTTAAAATCTTTCAAAAATAATTGAAAGTAGCTGACTTATTAAAGATCCAGGAAGGAGATTTCGTCGATGTTACTCAAAGCTAGCCGCTCGCTTCAAGTCTACTACGTTGTGATACTAACCTTGGCCATTTCAGCGTTTGGATTCGGGGTAAAATACTTTTGGGATAATGGTCCATTTAATGTTGAAAACCTAAACTCTGCCTTTGAGGCTAGCCTTCACTTTGATGAATTAAAAAATAAGAGGTCTCTAACAAGTGTTAAAAACCTTGTAGATCAAGATCGTGCTCGTGATGCTATTTTGCGATTAAATGCAACTGACGGCAGAGCAAAGACTCTTCACAACACCAATTCTGTTGATAGTTATGATGACTTTAGTGATGCTCTCTTACAGACAAAGAAAAATCTTAATAAACTTATCTCTTACCCACAAATGGGAAGTGTCGTTCTTGTCTTAGCTAATAAGGTTAGCGCTTTTGAAAGCTTTGTTGTTCAAAATAATTGGAGAACATTGACTCGAATTTCACGCCGTATGAAGGCGAGGGTTTCGGGAAGGTCTATTCAGACTCCTGGTTTCTTTACAAAAGAAAAGCTTTCAAATCTTTTGAAGCTTACTGAAAAAGACATTGATCTCATGGAGAGAGTCACGACTGGTTCAGTACTATCGAGTGGTGATAAGCAGATGATTCTCTCTAAAATGAAAACATTCTCTACAGAGCTCACCATGCTTAAGCGCTATACAAGAGCACTCGATAATTTCTATGGGAGCTATTCACGTTTAGAGACTCTCTATAAGAAATGGTTTGCCGAGGTCGCACCTCAAATTACCCTAACAAAACTTAAGATGGAAAAGGATACAAGGACCATGGCCTTCGCTCTATTAGGGCTAGGTGGTTTCCTTGTTCTCGCTCTCCTTGGTGGGGTCGTTTATTTTGGTCGAGTAAGGAGAAAAGAGCAGGATGAACTTGAAGCTACTATTTTAAAGCATATTCAAGATGGTCTTTTCCCGCTGGAAAGTAAACTTCACGATAATAAGGGAAGTGAGTACTTTTCTCGTGAGTTTGAAAGATGCCGCGAGTACTTTCATAAGAGAATTTCTTTTGGAACCGTCTTTCAAGAAGCAGTTCCCTTTAGTAGTGTCCTTTTAGATTCGAATCTTAATGTCTCATGGGCCAATGATCTCTTTTATGAACATTGGAATCTAGGAGAAACCCATAGGGAAGGATCCTCTATTTCTTGGGACTACCTTCAGCAATATACAAACCTAGGTGAAGATGACCCAGTCTTGATGGCTCATAATCAAGGGATTGCTGGAATTTATCAGATTCAAGTTAAAGACCCTAAGACTCACGAGTCTCTTCCATATGAAATGTACGTGTCTCCTGTAGAGTATTCAAAACAAAAGAGAATTATGATCTTCTTCTATCCCTTAAGAAGCTTAGAAGAAACGATTGCCAATCAGACAAAGGCGATTGTTGGTCCAGTAAGACGAACTCTCGATGCTCTTTCTCAAGGAACCTTTGAAGGCAAGGAAGTCGAAAAATTGGCAAAGGATTATGAGGTTGCTGGGATCGGTGAACTCTTTCAAAAATTTCAAACCTTTCATTGTTCAGTTGAAAATATTAAGTCTGAATTGATGGCCGAAATTCAAAATCTTGAAAATGCTGTAAGTGATCAAATAAAGCTGATTGCCGACATAGAGGCCTTAGAAAACAGAATGGTTTCACAGGACCAAGAGAGTAAAGTGAACTTTGAGAAAAGTAAGGCCGCTCTTATTCACAATATTGATCTTCGCTATGAGTTGGAAGCTCTCTTTAATAAGATTCTCAATTTAAGTAAGGGGATCCTAAAAGAAGAATCAATTCTAGTGGATAGCTGTGAGGCAACTAAAGATATCATTGAAGAAAATAAGAAGGCGTTTACAGCCATTTATAAAACAAAAGATGAGTTTAAGAGTCTAAAAGAGGGGATTGATGAATTAAGAGCACGTCTTAACCAATCTCTTGAACAAACTCTTCTCTTTATGAAAAGAGAGGGGATTGACCCCAAGCTTGAATCAAGCATTAGCAAAGTGCGTCTTGAGATGAGAGGAGTGGAGAAGGTTCTTCAAAGCTTTAATACCGTCTTAAGGAATCTTGATGTCAGTTTAGGTAAAATGGCGCTCATCACCGAACAGGCTCAATTCCCAGACCTTAAGGCGATCAGTGAAGACTTTACTCGTGTTGGTCAAGAGTTGGATGATATGACTTTCGAGTTTGGCAGAGTTACTCGCTCTGGTCAGAAAACTGATGAATTGGTGGTGGAATCCTTTAAAGACCTCTTTAATGGCTTTTCTCTTAATGGCGACCTTCACCTCAACTCATTGAAGCTTATCGATGAACATCGTCAGGAAGAAGATGATATTGATGTGATTTTTACAGAAGATCTCAGTCAAGGTTCAGAATCAACCCAATCAGAACCTCGTCCCGAAGTCTAAATAAAGTACTTCTCTAGGGCCAGGTCAACCTGGCCCTCTAATTCTTGCACCTTTCCTTCATTTCTAAAGATAAAGTCCGATCCCTCTTCTTTTTGCTTGAGGGGAAGTTGATTTCTAATGATCGCCTTTAGGGTTTCATCACTAGATTCGCCATCTCTTTCCTTTAACCTTTCTAGTTGGATTTCCGCAGTAGTGGAAACAGTGAAGATCAGGTCAAACTTATCTTGCATATTATTTTCAAAGAGGAGGGGCACATCGTAGACAATGGGTTGGCCCTCAGGCGGAAGCTCTTTCTTAAAGGCAGTTGGAAGTTGGGCATAGAGATAGTTTTGGAGGTCATTTTTGAGGTCACTATTATTAAAAAATAATTCTCTTAAGCGAGGAAAATTAATTTTTCCCTTATTAAGAGCTTGAGGAGCGAGCGCCTTCACTTTTTCTATGGTCTCATCTCTTTGGTAGATTTTGTGGATAAGTTGATCCGCATCAATAACATGAAGACCTTTTTCCTTAAGCATTTTTGCTACGGTACTTTTTCCACAGGCGATATTTCCTGTAAGACCGACGAGGGGATTCGATACGCCATGCAGGCGTGTTTCGCTGTCTTTAGTAATAAATTCTTTTTTGAGCTTCTTCATTTATACTTTTTAATCAAGCCGAAGGCTTATTCATTACTCTTTGCCATCGTCCAATAGCGATCCAATTCTTCTTGGGTCATATTTTCAAAAGATTGACTCTCTTCGTTTAAAAGATCTTCCATAACATAAAAGCGTTTAAGAAACTTCTGATTGGCATTCTTAAGTATTTCTTCCGGGTCAAGATCTAGGTGACGGGCCAGTTGAGCCGCAGAGAAGAGAAAATCACCGAGTTCCTCAGCGATACGTTCTTTATTTACTTGGCTTGGCATCAGTTCTTCTTTGAGTTCTTGCCACTCCTCCTCGACTTTCCATGCGACCTGAGAAGCGTCTTGCCAGTCAAAATTTAATTTGTTGGTTTTATGACCAATATTTTCAGCGACCTTAAGGCTTGGGCCGTAGATGATTTTCTCTTTTATGGCACGTGACTTTTTTTGACCTTTTTCTTTTTGCTTAATTTTGTGCCAGTTATCGTTAACTTCTTGAGGTGTGAGCTTCTTTGAATCGGGATTATCAAAGACATGGGGGTGACGGCGAATTAATTTATCAGAGAGAGTTTTAGATATCGTTTCGATATCAAAGCTCTTTCTTTCGCTTCCCATTTGGGCGTGTAGGAGAACTTGAAGAAGAAGGTCTCCAAGCTCTTCTTCCATCAATTTATCTTCATTTTTCTCAACGGCTTCTTTAAATTCATAGCTCTCTTCTAAAAGATATTTGATTAAACTTTGGTGGGTTTGCTCAAGATCCCAGGGGCATCCACTATCGGGATCTCTCAGGCTTTTGACTACTTGTGTTAACTTTTCAAACTCTTTAAGTTCCATAGGGATTGGCCTTGTAAAAGGATATTCACCGGTTGTTTGCGGTGTTAGTATAGTTGAGATGCTAAACTATGTCTTGAGGCAAGTGCTGCAGCGCGTTTAGAAAATATGATGACAATGACCAAGACTCCCCATTTACAGGTTACCTATCAATCCACGCTTAGGTCAGATCCTTTTAATAAAGGGTTTAAAAAGCGTCTAGAGGAAGCGGCTAAGGCCTTGAATTGGTTCCTTACTCAAGGAAAGCATAATGGCTTTTCTCACCATTACCCAACAAGACCTTTCTATTCTTTCAATGTGACTTTATGTGGCGACAAAAGAATGAGGGGCCTTAATCATCAGTTTCGGCAAAAGGATAAAACGACTGATGTATTGACTCTTGCTCTGTATGAAGATTTACGCTCAGGTCAAGAATTTCTCTTTCATGAGGTTGAGCTGGGAGATATTTTTATATCCTCTCCGGTTATGAAGAAGCAGGCTAAAGAGTTTAATGTTTCTGTCGAGAATGAATTCTTCCACCTTTTGGTCCATGGTTTTTTACACTTACTAGGATTTGACCATGAGATTTCATTGGAGGAGGAAAAGTTGATGGAAGATTTGGAAAAGAAAATAATTAAAAAGATTCATAGTAATTTAAAGAAATAAGGTTTTTATGGAACAGACAGTTAGAATTGAACTCGATGAATGCCGTTCTGCGATCAAGGGCTATCAAGACAAACTTGAAAGTTTACGGAGGTCACTTTGAAGTTGACCGTAAAAAAGGCAGGCTAAAGGAAATCACCCAAATGGAAGCGATGGAAGGCTTCTGGGACGACTCCGATAATGCTGCAAAAATTCAAAAAGAGAAGAGTCTACTTCAGGATGTGGTCAATACATACGATCAATTAAATGAACTTAATGAAGAGTTTGAGATTTTAAATGAGTATGCAGTTGCGGACGATGATCAAGGAAGCGCTCAAGAGGCCATCGAAACCTATAATAAGTTCATTGAAAGCTTTAATAAGGCGGAACAGAAAGTTCTTCTGAGTGAAGAAGTTGATCCCAATAATGCGATCGTCAATATCAATGCCGGAGCTGGGGGTACAGAATCTTGTGACTGGGCTTCAATGTTACATCGAATGATTGTCCGCTGGGCAGAGTCTAAAAACTTCAAGGTCAATACATTAGATTATCAGGCAGGGGACTCTGCTGGAATTAAGTCGGCGACACTCACTATTGAGGGACCCTATGCTTACGGACTTCTCAAGTCAGAATCAGGGGTCCATCGTCTTGTGCGTATCTCACCTTTTGATTCAAATGCAAGGAGACACACCTCCTTTGCTTCTATCTTTGTTTCTCCAGAAGTAGATGATGATATTGAAATAGATATCAATGACGGCGATTTAAGAATTGATGTCTATCGCTCTGGTGGAGCTGGTGGGCAGTCTGTTAACACTACAGACTCCGCTGTTCGTATTACCCACAAACCTACAGGCATCGTTGTGACCTGCCAAAACGAGCGTTCACAGCTACAAAATAAGTTACAGGCCATGAAGGTTCTGCGCTCTCGTCTCTATGAACTTGAAATGGAAAAGAAGAGAGAAAAAGAAGCTGAAGCAGAAGCGAACAAAAGAAAAATTGAATGGGGTAGTCAAATACGCTCCTATGTTCTTCATCCCTATAAAATGGTTAAAGACCATCGCACCAACTTTGAAAGTTCCCAGGCCGACAAA
>JAUIBX010000028.1 GCA_030427595.1 Bacteriovoracia bacterium
AATTATCGAAAGGTGATGAAGCTTACCTTGCCTCGAAAAGGATTTATCTCCACTGATCGAATTGAAGAGATGATTTTAAGAGATATTGGTCCTATGAATATTGAAGAGGCTAAAATCCCACTAGCGATAATGACCACAGATATCCGCACGGGTGAACCAGTGGTTCTTAAGCGTGGGCCAGTTACCAAGGCCGTTTGCGCGTCTGTATGTGTGCCCGGTATTTTTATTCCCACAGAGTATCGCGGCAGAATCCTCGTTGATGGTGGTTTAACTGAAAATGTTCCTTTGAGTCCTTTAGAAGACATGGGTGCCGGTGTAACTGTCGCCGTTGATCTCAATGGCGTTAAGAAGTACCCAGAGCCCGATGATATCGTCAGCATTCTTGGAAATGCCATGGATATTGCCATTGACACTCGTACTAAGCAGCAGCTTCAAGAAGCCGATATCGTGATCTCCATGGACCTCAGCGCTTTTACACGCCTTGATAATTCTCACGCCTATGAGGATATCCTTGAGATTGGCCATGAAACCGCCAGTGCCCAGGTCGAAAAACTGATTTGGTACCGCAAAACTAAACTCTACCAATTTGCTAAGAAACTCTTTTTTGAGCTGCAACCCCTTAAAGTTCCTCGCCTTTTTAAAAAAAACTAAATTCCACCTAAAATTGGGTTAAAATAGGTCCAAAGAAAAATTGGAGTTTATTTATGGGCATCGTAAGATTTCGTTTTCTCTTTTTGGCGTTCATCCTCACCACCATGAGCTTTGAAAGCAGCGCCTTCTTTAGACCTAAGAAAGTGGATAAGGGAAAAGGTCTTGACCTTATCAATAAGAAAAAATGTGATCTTCGTATCTCCTTTGGTTCCTATGGAAGCGGGATCCCCACCAAGGTGAGAAGAAAGATCATCAAGATTCTCAATGATTCTGATGCTCTTGATATGGTCTATGTTTGGCACCATGGAAAGGAAGGGGAGCATGACTATTGCATCCTTACTAAGACACCTGCTCATATAAAGCCTCTCTTTAATAGTCTAAAGAAGGTCATCCCTGAGTATTCTAAGGAAGGCTACACCATATTAGTGGGCGAAAAGAATGGCCTGAAATGGAAAACCAATTGGCCACCACAATAAAGTAGCAAGCTTGAAGAGAACCTTACACTCCATGGATGGTCAGGCCCGCATGCTCTTTGTTTTAGAGGGCAATACAGATATTCGCTTTGTTTCAGGCCTAAGTGAGTATTTTAAACTTAGCCTCATTGGATCAACAGAGGCGCTCAATAAGTCTGGTGGTTTAAAAGATCGTATTAAAGAAAGAGGCCTTGATATTGAAATTATCGAAATCCCCGGAGGACGACTGATTTTTCAATGGCGCTCTTTTTTAAGGCTCCTAAAGCTTGCGCAAAATTTTGATTTCTTTTTCTCACAAGAGAACTTAAGGGGTAGCTTAAGCGCAGGACTTGCCTCAAAGATCGCAGGTCTTCCTCTTTACACTCATAGTGGGATACCTCCGCGTGAGTATTATCGTTGCCGCTACACAAGAGGCCAAATCTCATCTTTCAAATACTTTATTGGTGATAGCGTGATCAGAATTCTTCTAACTCTCAATAGTTGGTTGGCCGATTTCTGGTTCGTTCTAGGGCCCTTCCTCTATGAGGTCTTCTCTCCTTATAAAAAGGAGATTGGTCTTGCTCATTACTATGGTGTTGATACTGAACTCTATATTCCCGTTACTGCTGAAAAGAAGGCGAGTCTGAGAGAAGACCTTGGCTTTTCATCAGATCAAAAGGTGATCTTCTTTAGTTCAAGAGTTTCCCATGAGAAAGACCCGGAAACGGTATTAAAGGCCGTGGCCCATCTCAATGAGACGGAGAACTTAAACTTAGTTTTAATGAACCTCAGTGGGGGGCATGAAAAGATGAGAGAGCTCGCCAAAGAACTTGGTCTTAGAGGTGATGAAAATTGGCTTATCACCAAACCGCCTGCTCATCCTATGAAAGATTTACCTCGCTACTATCAGGCTTCAGATCTTGTGATTCAGGCCTCCCTGGAAGAGGGGCTAGGGTTGAGTCCTTTAGAAGCGATGACCTGTGAAATTCCCGTGATTGCTTCTGACGTGGGAGGAATGAAGGCCCATCTTCACCCCTTCTGTGAAATGGTCCCGGTCGCCGATCAAAGCGCTATGGAAGAGGCGATAAAAAGTGTGATTTCTAAAATTGGTGATCAAGAAAAGAATAAGCAGTTAGAAAAAGGCCGGCGTTATGTCCAAGAGAATTGGAATCGTACCCTGGCCTTTAAAGAGCTGGCCGAAAATATTCATAAGCTCTTAAATAAATCCTCGGGTAAAAGTTCATGAGTGCTAAGAATAAGAGCGTCTTCTTTATTCCCGGCTTCATGGGTCAAGCCTGTGAGGGTGACTTTTTAAAAGAGGCCTTTAAAGAGGTTCATTCTTTTAATTACTTTGACTATGACGTAAGTGCGATCCTTGAAGGTCTACGCATTCAAATTGAAGAAAAAAAACCTCAAGTCATTTACGCCTACTCTATGGGAGGCCGCCTTCTTTTAGAGCTCTACAATAGTAATAGGCTAAACTTTAAGGCCGAAAAGGTCGTTCTTGAAAGTGTTGGCCTTGAGCTCCTTGAAGGAGAAAAACGCCAAGAGCGTCTTAACATCGATATGAAAAGGTCGCAGGATCTTTTAAACTCTTTCGGTGATTTTATTAGAGAGTGGTATAAGCTTCCCTTGTGGCAACTTTCAGACCTCGAGTATCACAAAATGGTTGAGACCAAGCTTGCTCTTTTTGAGCATCAAAGTTTTTTCTCTGAGGTCCTTCTTCACTTTTCTCCTGGAGCTTTTCCTAAAGACGGTCATATGAGGAAGAACCCTATGGACATGGTTTCCCATCAAGAGAACTTCATCTACCTCGCGGGTCTTTTAGATAAGAAGTATACCGCCATTGTCTCTGAGCTTATGAACTCAAAACTCGCCAACGCCCATGTGATCAAAGAGGCCGGTCACAATATTCACTTTCAAAAGCCAGAGAGAATTAGTCAGCTAATGAAAAAACTTATTATTTAATTCTTTAAGGCATTGTCCCTTTGTCATAAAATAAGGTTATCAAAGTTTTAATCGTCGAAGATGAAAAAGAAGTGCGCACGATAGTTAGAGATCTTGTTGAAAGCACCGGGGCTGAAACTGTTGCTTGTGATAATGGTCTTGATGGTTTCTTGGCCTGTCAAAAAACGAAATTTAATCTTATTATCACGGACCATGAGATGCCCTTTATGAAGGGTGCGGCAATGGTGGTGGCCCTAAGAACACGAGAGAATCTCAATCAAGGAACTAGCATTATCTTGCTTTCCGCCTTTATTAATGACAAGATGAAAAATGATCTAGGCCTAACCAATATTGAATTTGTTCATAAGCCCTTTGAGAATGATGAACTTCTCAAAGTCATGGGACCTTATCTCATTTAAATTGATTTTTATTTATCGCAAGCGACGAAGACTGCCGCTGCCAACTGGAATAAAATCGCCCTGGCATGATCCCGTACAATTCTTTTGATAGTGGTAGAGAGTGGCCATTGGCTTATTTTCATCAATTGTTAGGCCACCTCTTTCTACAGAAGTGATGGCAATCTTTGTGGCCATGGTGCTTTGCTTATTGATCAATTGGTAAGGGGCCGTCGAGCTTGGGGCAGAGTTCTTTTCGATCGTGGCGCGGTAGTATTGACCAGTTTGATTGTGACCTTCGTAGTAACACTTCTCCCCACCAGCAAACTTTAAAGTGTATTTCACTTTCAAGCGTGCCATACGCTCAAATTTTTCTCTTGTTCTTAAAACGGCCTGCCTCATATCTTGAGGGGCCTCAGGTAAAATAGTTTCGGGGTAGCTGAGATCAAAGGATTGAAGAGACATCTCAAGTACACGGGGGCACTTGTCCGTTGGTACTGCGGCCACAGAATGGATTGCCGCGCTAAGGATAATGAAGAAAATGACTCTCAAGTTCGATCTCTCCTTTTGCACTTTTCTCTCGCTAATTTCTTAAGGGACTCTAGTTTTAGTAGTTCACTCTTATGTTAAGAATTAGCTATCTCTAATGGTAAGTTCTAGCAAGAGAGGACGAATTTTTAAAATTAGGATTGGATTAAGGAAAAAATTACAGGATTTAAGTCATCGAAATTCTGTTTTTCGGTATTTTTTATAGGCCTCGGGTCTATAATAGAGTTACTACCATCAAAATCATGAAGATTTTATAAGGTACGTGATACTTTTTTCGCTACCGCGTCATAAAGCCAATGACGCGCCTTCTGGAAAAGTACCACGTACCCTTTAAAGGGAGAGTGCGGTGTTCTTTATTTTAAGTAAGGGGAAATTGTCCCAAATTGATTTTGGTTATCTGAGTCAAGACTCTGGTGTGCGCCTTGACCCCACCCTCGTACCCGACGAAAGTCGACCAGTGGTGCTCAAGAAGGCCAAGGCTCCTGAGTCCTTTGCTATCGAGGTGATGTCCTCACCCGTGGTTTCCATTGATCATGAAGCTCTGGTTGGTGAGGCCCTTAAGGTCTTTTCAGAAAAGGGGATTCACCACCTGGTTTTAACGGAAAATGACCAAGTCAAAGGCCTTATCAGTGACCGGGACGTCAGCTGGGTGGAAAAATTAGAGCTCAACGAGCATGCGATGGCAGGCCAGTTCATGAGCTCTATGGTTCTTGTGTGCCACGAGGAGACGCCCCTAGATCATTTGGCCAAGGTCATGGTCAGGGAAAATATTTCGGCGATTCCTGTTGTTAATAGCTTTCAACAGCTCACAGGGATTGTGACCCATCATGATCTTCTAAGATGGATTTTTGAATAGGAAGGAAAAAGGCAAAAAAAAGCGCGCCTCAATGACGCGCTTTCTGAAAAAGTACCACGTACCTTTTATTGAAAAAGTACCACGTACCTTTTATTTTAATTTGTAGTTTTTAAGCTCTAAGAATTCTGGAAAGAGTTGTGATCTGAAACCACCTCTTTCAACTTTCTTATCCACTGGGTGCTTGTAACCTTCAAGGAGACCTGTATCCACATGGAAGCGCCCTTGAAATTTGTCACCGTCGATTCTATAGAGGTTACACTTTACTTTCATGTCATTTTTTACTTTGTCTTCGTTATCAATGTCATAAAGTGAACGGTCATCCTCATCAAAGGCTTGGCCAAGCTTAGGGTAGTTATCAACTGTATCTTCAATACAGTCACGCCCTCTTCTATAGCCTTCACCACTACTTCTAGGCTTATGCTGATACTGAACAACTGTCGGATAAGTTTTAAACTCAAAAGTCCCTTCTTCAAGGATATTGTCAGCAGTAGCAAAACCATTAAGTTCTACGTAGTTTCTGTGCGCAGAAATCGCCTCATCATAGCTTCCTCTCACACCATTTTTGGTTAGAGTGAAATCCCAAGTACCAGTCGCTCCCACATTGTAGTTTTGCTCCATCGACATCTGGTCTTGATAAGACTCAAGAGCATAGATCTTAATAAGAGGAGTTCCTGTAGGAAGAAGGTGGCGTAAGAAAGCAATCGCCGGGTTTGAAACACGTGAGCAACCACTACTTCTTAAAGAGCTAACAAGGTTGGCAAAAGCCGAAAGAAGGGTCTCACCTTGAGCTCTATTGATATTTTCAACGGAACTTTCGGCCCAACCAATTGTCCCGTGAGTCCACTCACCTGTAGCGTAGTGAGGCTCCACTAGGGCCGTATACCAACCAAAGGCTCCTCTCATCATGTCATCGTGAGAACATTTTCTATCGTCGCCTGAGCCTTCACAATATTTCCAAGGCATAATGTCTTTATCAAACCAAGCGCCCCAGCCATCGTCTTTTTCTGGAAGAGGAGGAAAGCTTGGGTCATACCATGAGGGGTAGTGACCGCCTGAGCCTCTATCTTGGTAAAACTTTTGCCACTCGTAGATGCGGTAGTTTCCAACATCAGTGTGTTTTCTGTCTTTATTATCTTTGTCTTTTAGACCGGCCACAAAGTCTGTTTGAAAAATCATTTTTGGAGGACAAGAGTTGTCCTTACAAATTCTTTGGTAGACGCGAAGTTTTTCAGTGGCAATATTTTGAACCATGTAAACATCGGCATCAAAATTCTTATAATCTTCATATTCAGAAAGGCCACCAATTCTAGTGTAGAAAATACGGCCATTGAGGCTAGCGTTTGTTGAGCCTTTAATTTTTACCTTGATATAAGGGTTCTCATCGCCACCGTTGAGGTCAAGAACTTCAAGGCGATCAAGACGAGCAATTGAAGTGACATATTGATAGTCTTCGCCAACCTTATTAAAGACACGATGATAACGATCATCTGGCATAATAGTAGAGCCGACCTTAATTTGAGACTTAGACTCAAATCTTAGAGGTCTCTCGCCCTTAGCAAAGCCAAGATCATTGTAGTTATTTAGGGAAATGTCCTTGTGTGCCGGGTAGGAATATGGCTGGCTTGCCATCACACTGGCCGTAAGGCCAAGACATACAGAAAGCGTAACTTTTTTAAGAGACACGGGTTGCTCCTCTACTTTATAGGTTGTTGGTAATCTGGAGCATTATATAATGTCAGGCGTTGGCCATGGGGTGATCTTGTCAAAATTACAAGCTGTTCAGAAAAATGAACACTTTTCTAAGTACTTGTAAATATTATCTTTTTTTGGGAGCCTAGAGCTGTCCCAACTGAATTTGGCCTAAAATATAGGACTCGATCCTTATAAAGGTGGAGTTGATACGCTCAAGGAGGGTGTCGATATCCTCTTGGTTGAGGGTCTCTTTCTTAAAAGATCTTTGTAGGGTTAGGGAGATAATGGCCAAGGGATTATTGAGCTCGTGCCACGAATCTTCTTTAAGAAGAGGTGGCTCGAAGGTTGTTTTGGCGGGGTTGGCAACCATCAGGCATAAGCGGCCATTGTCATCAGGACCTTCTATTAGGGGCATAATAACGGCGAAATAGGCGTCACTTCCTTGAGAAAAGGGGAAGATGGCTGGGTGGTTATAAGGAAGGGAAGCCAATAGGGTCTTTTTAAGGGCCTCTAGGGAGCCACTATCTATTAGCGTGCTCATTTTTATATTAGGTCCTTCGACCCACGAGTTTTCCTCCAGATTTTCTGGGTGAAAAACAAAGCCAGGAAAGGGGCAGGCCTTGAGAACCATTTCAAAGAGGGACTTCTTCTTACTATCCATGCTGTTATTATAGGCCCTAGGATCATTTGGGGATACTATGAAGATACTATCTAATTTCGAGATGGCCTGTAGCCCAAAACAATATTTTATTTATCTAGTCAGGCCTTCTATAACCCCTTCAACGCAAATATTAACTGATAGAGATCACCATAACCGTACAAATGTACAAGGGGACCGAGATGAAAAACCTTATTTTACTAATTGCATTATTTCTTACATCACAAGTATTCGCTGATTTTTCTTACCGCATCGAAAAGTGGGAAAACGGTGATGACCTCAGCTTTGTTATCAGAAATGAGCAAGGTCAATTTGCTGGTCACGGTACTCTTCGTCTTGAGTCTTGGAATGACGGTGATGAGACTTCTGAGTGGGTTGCTCGTCGTCAAGATGGCACTCTCGTAAGCGGTGGCTTCAAGGGCAAGCTTGAGAAGTTCGTTGTTCGCGGTCTTGAAAGAGAGCAAACTCGTCTTGTTATTAGAAATTCAAAAGGTCACTTTGTTACTTGGGTTTCAATGGATGAAGAGCTTACTTCTGGCTTTGAAAGAATGGATTATGACCGTGACGGTAAGAAAGAGAGCGTTTACGTTGTTCGCTACCGTGGTCAATTCGTAAACTGGGCTCCTGCTCGTCTAGAGACTTGGGCCAACCAAGAGCATCCTGTTCTTGTCGTTCGTGACACTGCTGATGGTTCAAACAACGGCAAGATCATGACTTATGTTGTGGCCACTGAGCTTGCTAACGGCAGACTTGCTTACAGAAATCCTGTAAACGGACAATTCCTAAGCATCAATAAGTAGAACATTCCCAACAAGTGAGTTCAAAAGAAAGCACCTCGAATGGGGTGCTTTTTTTATTTTAGGGGAGAGTAATGGTTTGTGGTCCTTCAGGAGTTTGGACTATGAGAGATTTTTGATCACCTTCTTCGCTATAGCTGAGGTCATAGGCTCCTTGAACCTTGGCCACTTGAACTGGGCCAGTTGGTCCTAAACGTAGGACATTCCCCTTGTCAGACAGAATAAGAAAGGAGTCGTCTCCTAAGGCAGCAATGGCGATAAATTTGCCTTGAGAAGGGAGGTCGATGACTCTCTTGACCTCATCATTTCGTTTGCCTGGTAAGGCCCTGGAGTTGGCCAACTTATCAAAGACTAGGATTCTCTGAGTTAAGGGGTTAAGAACAATCAGACCTTTCTTTGTAACTACGATATCTTTTGCTCCTGAAAGCTCGTGGTTAACCACTTTTCTTTTGGGGGCAACATTACCGAGTAAGAAGTCTGTGTAGATAAGAATTTCTCCATTTTCTTCAACAACAAGAATTTCTTGGTTTTCTTCATCCCAAAAGGTGGCGATAGGGTTTTTGAGTTGGGTTTGATCACCTGTGAGGATATGAGCTTGTCCACTGTCATTTCTTTTAAGAATGACGGCCTTACTAAGAGCAGTGACATCTCCCTTTTTAGAGTGGTGCACTTGAGGGCCCTTTTTGTCCTTTACCTTTTTCTTTAAGCAATCAGATAGGGTCTTCTTCGCTTGGGCCTCTTTTAAACAGTCATGATCAACTTGAGCATAGGTCTGAGTCATACCCAAGAGGGCAAGAAGAATGAGGGTCTTTTTCATCGAGACAATCATTAGTTCGCCTCCAGATCATTTGAGCTTGATGTGGCGCCATCTGTAACATCCAGAGTTGCGCTATAGGATCCACCTGTACCTAGGATCGCCCCTAAGTAGATGACCACAACCTCACACTCATCACTGGGTCCACTGTAAGGGTTGAGCTGATTCGTGCTACAGGTGTCCGAGTTGATAAAGAAGGCACCAGAGTTTGTCCCGCCAATACTCACTGTTAGTGTTCCTGATTGAGCCGAACCTATATTTCTTAACTTGAAAGTGAGGGATTGATTAATTGCAGAGCCGGTTGAATACAATGCTGGGTTAGGTGGGTTAGCGCCACCTACTTGCCATGCAATTTCTGCACTGGCCGGATTATAAGTATAGCCATTGGTTTCAACAGCACTTTGACCGGTTGGGTTTTGGTAAGTGACATTGACTTGACCAGAACTTACGGCCGAAGGTGCCGTTACTGTGACCACAGTAGAGGTATGGCCATCAAGGGAGACACCTGTGGTGTCAAAGAAGACCGTAGCCCCTGATTCAAAATTAGTTCCTGTAAGGGTGACAACAGTTCCACCAGAGATATCTCCATTGTCTGGACTAATATTGGTAATTGTTGGTTCTGCTTGGGCCTGCCAAGCATTGGTTTCTACATCTGTTTGGCCATCCACATTTTGTACGGTCAAATCGTAGGTATTTGTTGGAGTTCCCAGATTAGGGGATGTGCAAGTAATAGTCGTTTCCCCGCTCACAACTGGTAAATTACAAGTGGAACCATTGATGGTGACGAGGACCGTGGATGTAAAATCAGTTCCCGTAATGGTGACAGTTTCCCCACCTGAGGCCTTTCCACCTGAAGGGCTAACACCAGAAATAGTTGGTGGATCGAGATAGGTATAAAGATCTTCACCTGTTCCTACTTGGCCATCGGCATTAGTGACCACAATATCAAGTGGGGTATCGGTGGTTGTATTGCTGCCTGTGGTACAGGTAATGGTAGAGTCATCAGGAGAAGCAATGCCGGTGCAAGCAGCGCCACCGATTGTCACACTTGAAGGGACTCCCACGATATTGGAGCCTGTTATAGTAATGGCGGTAGAGCCACCTTCAGGACCAAAGGTTGGGGAGACACTTGATATGGTTGGTGGTGGATCATAAGTAAAGACCGAACTGCCACTTTGAATATCATTATAGACTTTGAGGCTCACAGAAACGGCACCAGCTGTCGTGGTTGAAGGTACCTCACAGGTAATATTATTGGCATCCACAAAAGCGATATTATTACAGGGGGTTCCTCCAATATCCACTGTCGGGAGGGGAGGCGAAGCATAGCCCGTCCCATTGATAGTAATAGGTGTTCCTCCGGTGAGAGGACCATTATTAGGAGTGATACTGGCAATTGTTGGTGGCGCTACGTAGTTAAGAGTGCCACCTGTTGTTGTATCAGACTGATTATTTCCATCACCATTAGTGAGGGTAATTTCATAGGTTCCGGCCGTTGGTCCTGAGGGGGCGGTACAAGTGGCCTGAGTGCTACTAACAATCACAGGACTGGTACAGGTATGGCCACCAGGATTAAGCGTGATAGTCGGTCCAGTTCCTTGAAAGAAATTTGTTCCAGTAATGGTTAAATTCGTTGTTGTACCTGTGGAGATTACAGTGGGGGTGACTCCTGTGACATTAGGAGCGGCCACGTAGGTGTAGGAGCCAGCTAGGGTGTCGTCTTGGCCATCGGCATTTTCAACCACAACGTCCGCAGCGCCTGCCGTCCCTGCTGGTAGGGTACAACTTATGGAAGTCGAGGAACCAAAGGCCACTGGGGTACAGGGATTACCTCCCACTGTCACCGTAGGATTGGATGGTGTGTTTGTAAAATTAAGTCCTGTAATGGTGAGAGTTGTGCCACCAGCAAGTTGACCACTAACCGGAGAGACACTTGAAACTGTTGGTGGTGGGTCATAGGTAAAGGTGACGGCACCATTAGTAGCTTCTTGGCCGTCAAAGTTAATAACCTTAATATGTGCCGTCCCTACAGTACCTGCACTTGTTGTACAGGTGAGGGTGGTGGGGTTGGTAACATTGACGGAGCCACATGTTCCTAAAGTGCCGATTTCAACTGTTGTTGGTCCACCAGGAAGAAAGTTGGTTCCGATGATTGTGAGGGCCGTTCCGCCCTCTGCTGGACCATTGGCCACACTCACTCCAGTGATAGTGGGAGGGGCCACGTAGCTAAAGCCATTGGCCAAAGAACCTGAGGTGCTGTCTCCATCAAGATTGGTGACGACAACGGCACCATTTCCAGCAGTACCAGGTTGTAGGGTACAGGTAAGCTGAGTGGAGCTTGTCACATTAACATCAGAGCAAGTGGTACCATTTAATGTGACAGTAGCTCCGCCTGTATTAAAGTTCGTTCCAGTAATGGTGATGGTTACGGGGTCACCATTATTATCTGTCCCAGTCGTTGATCCCACGCCCGGTGAGACTCCTGTGATGGTGGGATTTTCTACATAAGTGAATCCGTCCGTAAGTGTATCTGTTTGGCCATCAGGGTTGGTCACTGTAACATCCACACTCCCAGGAGCCGTTCCTGCAGGAGTGGTACAGTTGATCGTTGAGGTGGTATTTCCCGTTACCGTACAGGGGTTACCTCCAAAGAGTACTGTCATACCAGTCACAAAATTATTTCCGTTAACGACCACGGCGCTTGAACCTGTGACCAGGCCATTATCGGCCGTCACGCTACTGACAACCACGGGGTTGGCGTAGGTGTAGGCCGCTGAATCTGTTCCTGTTTGCTGATCAGGATTGGTGACAACAACATCGACAACGCCTACACTGCGGGAGGAAGTTGCACACTTAAGCTCGGTTGAGCTGACAAATTCAACTGATAGGCAGGTGGCATTACCAATCTCAACGGTCGCCCCATCTTGAAAGAAGGTTCCGGTAATGGTGACTTCTGTCCCGCCACCTGTGGTACCACCAGCAGGGGTGATAGATGTTGGCGCGGGAGGATTGGCATAGAGGTAACCGTTGGCGACACTCACAAACTGGCTGCCCCCATCATTAAGATCAACTCGCACTGTTCTTGAACCAAAGGTTCCTGCAGGGGGGTCACAAACAACTTCAGTATCTGAGTTCACGGTGACCGAATCACAGGCCGATCCACCAATAGAGACTGAAAGTCCATCGGCATCTTTAAAGCCCGTTCCTGTAATGGTTACATTCATGAAAGAACCAGAAGTGGGACCACCAGGAGGACTAATATTACTGATCGTGGGATTGGCCTGGTATTCAAAACCATTAGTGAGTTCACTTGTTTGGCCATCTGGATTTGTGACCACAACATCGACCTGGCCTGCGGCATTGGCCTTGACGTTAGCACATACAATGGTTGTGGCATTTGCTGAGGTCACATTACAGGTTTTTCCATTGAGGGTGACGGTTGGAGTACCAGTGAAGTCACTGCCAGTAAGAGTGACGGTGAAGCCACCATCCGTATCCCCACCTTTAGGTGAAATAGATGTTAAGGTCGGGCCTACCTGATAGGTAAAGCCACTTGAAAGTGTATCTGATTGTTGATCAGTGTTGGTAATCACAACATCTCTGGCACCTAAGGTTCCGGCAGGCTTGGTACAAGTAAGACTGGTGCTACTTAAAATATCGACTGAGGTACAACTGGCACCACCAATAGTAACGGTTGCTCCTGCTCTGAAGAAGGTTCCTGTGAGAGTAACAGTGCCACCGGCGGTAGTGCTGCCTCCATTGGGAGAGATACTTGTTAGTGTCGGAGCCTGCTGCCAAGTATAGGCACTTGTTAAACTATCCGTTTGCTTGTCCCCATCTTGAACTTCAATAGTGACATCAACCGTTGTATCGACCGGTCCAATAGGCGCGGTACAAGAAAAGGTGTCAGCATCAACGGCCGCGACCCCTGTACACTGACGATTATCGGCAATGGGACCAAAGTAAACGATGATATCAGCAAGGTTAGGAATGTCGGCGTAATCGATATTGATTGTTGCGCCAGTAATATGGTTTCCACCTGATCGGCTTAGGGAGACAATATCGGGGGCCACTCTAAAGGTGTAGCCATTTGTAAGAGTAACGTCTTGACCATCTTCGTTGGTAACGACGACATCATAGAGTCCGGCCGCACCTGCACTGGTGGTGCAGTTTATCGAGGTCGCACTGGAACTATTGACCGAGCAAGTGGGAACACCCAAGCCTGTTCCAAAAGTTACAGTGGGGTTATCAAAACCAGTCCCAGTAATGACTAAGACGGTACCTCCGTTTACGGATCCAGCATCTAAAAGGCCTGAGCCTGCTGCTGGATCGAGGGAGGTTATTGTTGGCGCAGGTTGAGTGGTGTAGGCACCACTAAGAGTATTACTTGCCTGAGTACCAAGATCACTATTCGTTACAATGACATCATAGCTTCCGGCCACCAGAGAGGGGGCGGTACAGGTGATTGTAGTAGAAGAGCTCACCGTCAGCCCCGTACACGTAGCGCCGCCAATGGTGACTGTGGCGCTGTTGGCCGTATCAAAACCTGTACCGGTGATCGTCACCGACTGGGGTGTGGTGATTGCCCCACCATTAGGAGAAATAGCACTAACGGTAGGCGCAGCTTGATAGGTAAACTTATCAGCACTTGTTCCAGAAACTCCATTGCTGTTGGTGACGGTTACATCGTAGGCCCCTAGAGAGCCTCCAGCATTACTTGCTAGGGTACAAGTGATGGTGTCATTGGTCGTGACATTGGTGGAAACGACAGGAGAGGCACAGTTCACCCCGCCTACAGAGACACTTGATACCGTGCCTGTAAAATTAGTTCCAGTAAGAACAATAGCGCCACTAGCAGTTAAACCACCTGCACTTGGAGCAATGGAAGTCACGGCAGGTTCTTGAGCATAGGTAAAATTTGGTCCACTATCCGTTTGGCCATCGTCATTGGTGACTTCGACAGCATAGGCACCGGCCGTACCACTTGAAGTCGTACAACGAATCTGGGAGGAAGAATCGACGACCACATTGTCACAAGAAGAGCCGTTAATTTCTACTGTTGCTCCACTAAAGAAGTTAGATCCAAAAATGGTAAGATTAGTTCCACCATTAATGCTACCAGCAGTAGGAGAAAAGCTTGCGACATTGGGGGCACCTCGATAGGTGTAGGCATTCGTAAGAGTATCAGTGTTCTCATCTTCATCTGTGATGGTGATATTCTTTGTTCCAAGGGAATGAGCACCAGTGGTACAAGTGGCGCTTGTGCTTGAAAGAACACTTACGGGGCTACAGGCGACACCGCTTATGGAAACGGCCATGCCTGATGAAAACTTAGTACCGGTTAGAGTCAGGGGAGTTCCACCCGAGGTGGCGCCAGCAGTAGGAGAGACGCTTGTAAGGGCCAAGGCAGTGGTAGCTCCACTAGGATCCGGCGGAGCTTGAATTTCACCTACAACACAACCCGTGGTTACAAAAACCGCAAGGAACAGCAGGTAATGCAGGAAATTCACTTTCACAAAACTCAAAAATTTTGCTCCTAAGTGGCCGTCAAGTTTTTCTAAAAAGGGGGAGTTTAGCTAGTCTCCCAATCGCTTATCGGTTTGAAATAACTTCCTTTTTAGAGATTTCCTCTATTATAAAAACAATCCAGAGTAGCTTTGTTGGGTACTAAGAAACGGCCAAGTTTCCTACGTTATTTCAGGCTATTAGCTAAGAGTAGAAGTTTTCCTCATCTTTCATTGAGGTGGTGAATTTTTAAAAAGTGGCCATTTTTTAGGTCAAAAGGCCTTCTTTTGGTCTTTTTTTGGCTTATGGAGAGCTAGAGGGTCTTGTTAAAGGTCAGCTCAAAGAGGGTGCCACTGGGAGCTTGGTTTTTAGAGTTTTTGTTATCACGGCAATGGGAGACCACTTTGATGGCCCCTTTTCTTCCAAGCATAATACTTGCAAGCATAGGTAAAATGCCAAACCAAATGAGAATATTGGAATTAAATCCTCCTGTGTAATAGGAGAAGGGGGCTTAAGAGGTGGAGGGCCGACATGGCAAATCCCATCTTCCCCGGTGTGGGATGATCAATTTTGAAATAGGCCAAAAAGGCGTAGCTCCACATCAGAAGGCCTGTGGAGAGGACGGTGACGATTTAGCTATGGGCCTGCCAAGAGTGATACCGGCCATGGGAAAGTGGCTTGGCTGTTAAAAAGTGGTAGAGCTTTAAATAGGCATTCAAAATCTTTTTCATGACCCTTCTATCTTAAGGTAAATCGGTTTTATTTGCCATTGATTCGCCTGCAATAAATCCACCCGTCCACGCATTTTGAAAATTAAATCCACCCGTTAGACCATCGATATCGAGGACCTCTCCTGCAAAGAAGAGCCCCTCTACCAATTTACTTTCCATGGTCTTAAAGTTGACTTCAATATTTTTTATTCCACCACATTCAACAAACTCCTCTTTAAAGCGGTGACTACCGAGACTTTGAAAAGAACAGCGGCCTAGGGTCTCTCTTATGGCCTCTTTTTCTTTTTTTGAAATTTCAGCGCTTTTCTTTTCTTTAAGTTTAGGAAAATCGTGCTTTAAGAAACTTAATAAGTTCGTCCAGAAATTTTTGGTAGTACCGGGAAAGGGAGCATTAATGATGAGCTTCTTGGCATTGTCTTTAAGATGAGATTCAAGTTTCTGGCCAGTATCATCAATGGGCAGACCCGTAAAGTTCACCGTGAAAGGGAAGTGGTAATTGACACTTTTGAGTTCTCTAGCGGCCCAGGAGCTAATCTTTAAAATGGCCGGTCCACTAAGACCCCAGTGGGTGATAAGAAGAGGACCTCTTTCTCGCCATTTTGATTTCCCTACCTGAACATAGGTTTCCGCTTGAGGAAATGATGTGCCGGCAAGGCCTGTTAAAAGGGGACTTTTAACTTTGAAGGTAAAGAGGGAAGGGGCAAGTCCCGTGATGCTATGGCCAAGAGACTCAGATAGAGCATGGCCTGAGGGATCTGAGCCTGTAGCGATCATCAGTGCCCTTACTTTTAAGCTTTGGGGTGCGTTTCCACCCTTTCCTTGGAGCACCAAATGAAATTGATTACCCAAGGGAGTCGCCTCAATAGTGATCTTTTCAACTTGTTGGCGGGTGAGGATTTCGATGCGCGCTTTTTCTAACTCTTTTACAAAGCAGTCGATAATAGTTTGAGAGGAGTTGGTGACAGGAAACATGCGGCCATCTTCTTCAGGAACGATTTTCACGCCTCGTTTTTCAAACCAGGCCAGGGTATCGGCGGCCTGAAATTGGTGAAAGGGGCTTAAGAGTTCTTTTTGGCCACGGGGGTAGTTTTTGACAAATTCTTTGGGGTCAAATTCATAATGGGTGACGTTACAGCGACCTCCACCTGAGATTTTAACCTTTCTCAGGCCATTTCCATTTTTCTCAATGATAAAGATGCGATCATCTTCAAGATTTCGTCCCTTTTCTAACAGGGCCTCGCGCAAGCGGAGGGCGGCGAAGGTGCCGGCCGCTCCATATCCAATGATCGCAAAATCCATTAATACTTATCTTTTTCAGAGAAGAAGTTAAGTGGTTGCTTAACATCAACGACACCGCCACCTTTAGGTTTAGGGAAGTCAATGAGTTTGAGAACACCGGCCATACAGCCGCTACCAGCGCTTGAGAAGCGGGCGCGCTTACCTTTTATTTGAATTTTACTAACCGTACCATTGGGGTTGATTCTAAAGTGAAGGTCGATAACCCCTTTGGCGGCTTCATTACGCTCAAGTTCCTTTTGATAACAGTGACGAAATTGAGGTAGGTACTCTTTAAGAATTTTTCTCAAGAGTTCTGGGTCCATTGAACCAAGAACCACTGTTTTGGGGTCTTGGTAGGTGGTGTCGATACCAGACTTTGAACTCAGCCCTTGAGCACCTGAACTTGTGTCATAGTTGCCACTAAAGTCTTGACCGAGAGTTCCTACTGCTGAATCTGATTTAGCGTATAAAGCTGAGTCACTGACGTTGGCCACGCTCTTAGCACCACTTGTTCCTGTGGAAGCAGAATTCTTATTGATTTTTGTCGGCTTAAGATTCTTTGTTGCGCCAAAGAGGCTTGAAAGTTTAGTTTTAGAATTAAACTTATAGGCCTTCATCTTAGGCTTAACCTTGGACTTTTGGGCAGATGGGGCTGCCTTGGCCACTTTCTTTTGAGGCTTTTTAACAGCTTTTTTCTTATTGGTAGGAGACTTAGTAGGCGATTTCTTGGCCATTTTTGTCTCTTTATTGGGCTGTTTATTGTCTTTAATGCCAGTATCTTTATCCACTTTATCAGCAATGGACTTAGATCTCTTATCTGATGGCCTCTTAGATTTAATCGCTTTACGATAAATAACGGCAATCTTCTTCTTAGGTGGTTCCACAGAAGTATCAATAAAGAGGAGGAGCATCATAAGGCCCATGATGACACCAAAGATCTTTGAGGCCTCTTTTTGAAAGGCGCGGTCGGCCCCAAAGAAGGGAGCGATTCTAAGACTTGGTGGAGCGTCTGCTAAGCGAACAATAACTTGCACTGTTCCCATGGTGTAGATGACCACATCCTTTTTCATAAGGGATTGGGTCTCTTTGCCATTAAAGAGATTCTCTTCTCCGGTTTCTCTATTCTTTGCCTCAAATTGAGGAAGCTTATGAAGGGTAATATTGGTGCCATCCACTTCGATAAATGGCAGGCGATCTTCTTCATCTAAGCAGGGGAGACTTAAGGTATTCTTATGGCGACCTAGGTTTGAAACATAGAAGGTCTTATTCTTAAGAGGCAAGTAGTCCAGTGAAAGGACGTTACCATTCACTAGAACTGTCACCTCAATGGCGAGCTCATCATTTTTACGAGCGATAGGCTCAACTTCTTTTTCATCTTCAGGGTCAACATAATCTTCAAAAAACAGGGCCCCTTCTACTGCTGGAACCTTATCAACGGGCTTAAATTTCTCTTCATCAAAGACAATGTCACAGTACTCCCCATCAATAACCACAAGTCCTGGCATGGGGGGAAGCTCGGGAGGAAGGTCAGAAATTTGGCCTTCATCAAGCTTTTCAATGATACCCTCATCCTGATCTTCAAAGACAGGCTCGCCAGCTGTTTCTACCAGACGTTCTTCAACATGAAGCTCAATGGGTCCAAGACGTAGAACATCTCCATCAGCGAAGAAGGTCTTTTCTTGACGGATGCCATTAAGAAAAATGCCGTTATCACTATCGAGGTCAATGATCTTACCGCCATGCTCATCAATGACAATGAAGCAGTGGTAAAAGGAAAGAGCGTTGTCATCTATGGAAATGTCGGCATGAGGGGCGCGGCCGACCATAATCTTCTTCTTATTCAATGGGAATTCAAAGGCGATATTACCGTCTTTGTAACCAATGAGGTGAAAAACTTTTTCTTCTACTGTTCGCGCACGTAACACAGGTTTCACTCCTCTTTCCCTAGCTCTGCCCTTTTTGAGCGGCTTCAATCGCTTTAATCTTTTCTTGCACCAATTCAGCTAACTTTATGGCGCTTTTTTTCAGAGGCACATACTCAAGAAAGTTCTTTCCCTCTAAGACTTCTTTCGCCTGATAAAACTTACCTTGTTCATAGAGACTGATAGCACGTACTAAGGTGACATCTTCTCTATTCTTATACTTATCAGGAATGGTGTTAAAAATAGCAAAGGCCTTATCCACTTGTCCCTTTAATAAATAGACCGAGCCCAAACTAAAAGTGAGGTCTGGGTCATGGACACCGGACTTCTTATTAATCATCGCAAGTTTCTCTAAAAGAGGTGCTGCTTGATCAAGGAGATTAAACTGGAGGTAGACTTGCGCCTGATTAAAGAGGGGAACCTTATGGTTTTCTCTCTTACCAGCTGCCCTCTTAAAGAAGCTAAGGGCCTCTTCGTAGTGACGCAATTTTAGTTTGAGAACACCAAGATTATTAATCGCCGGGGCAAAGTAACCTGAACGGGCGTTAGCCAGGCTTAAGTCAAAGAAGTACTCGGCCTTAGTGAAGCTATCCTTTAAGAAATAACACATGCCCACTTGATTCCAGTATTCAGGCCTCTTCTTATTTTCTTTCATTTGATCTCTTAAGAGATCAAGGCCTTCTTGGATATCCCCTGCGTAGCATTTTGCTAAGGACTGATAGGGGGTGCTCTCTAGGTCTTTTAGACGTTCCTCTGTATAGCGTAGGAAACTTTCCTCTCTAAAAGTATCAAGTTTTTCATCACTAACTTTAGATACCAAAGTTTTGGTGGCGCAACCATTGAGGAGGGCCACAATGAGAAGAGCTAAAAGTGAGATTCTTTGATTCATAAAATTCATTAGAGTGGCCCTCCAACTCTGTCTTTGGGGAGAACATAGAGATTAGCAGGGTGGCGGTGCTTTATAATACTGATGACATCAGGTACACCGACGATAGTGTCCACCTCAGGACTTAAAATATTTTCCTTATTAATAAGACGATTGGCCGTGATCTTTTGCCCGCGCGCTTCGTTGAGAAGGTTTTTAGCAATATCTTTCATGGCCCCTTGAAAACCTTGTACATACTCTTTAGGGAGACCTTGGGGGGTGTAAGTCATTAGGGCCTCTCCAAGTTTAGAATATTTGGCCTCAAGAAGCTGGTAGCACTTGGTGACGATATGGGGGTAACCACTTTTGATATAAGGAGCAAGAGTGGCCGTGAGACCTTTGAGCTTTTCAATATTACTTTCAAGAAGCTTATTAAAGAGTTCTTCTTTAAAGTTCTTAGGGTCAGGAAGCTGGTCAACTTTCATCTTCTCTAGTTTTGGATAGAGCTTATTGAAAGCTAGGACTGTTTCCATCTCAACTTGAGCACGAGGTTTAGCGCCTTCTTTAACGAAGATTGTCTTATAAAGACCAACCACTTGCTTCATGCTCTTTTCATTTCCAGCAAGATAGTAGTCCCAATAGATGGCCAAGAAGGAGTTGTGAAAGAATAAACTTGTCATATTGACGGTGGCGCACATAGTAGCTGGCCATGTTGAGAAGCATTTCACGTGATAATTTCTTTTTAATACCGCACTTTCTACCAAGGCGGTAATTATCAAAGGCCTTTTCATAATTGCCTTCAATGAGTTCATATTGAACGCTTGCGCGGTAGAGGTCATTCTTCTCTTTAAAAGGAGAGGTACAGTAAATCTTGATGTAGCGGGCTGCAACTGATGCCGAACTGGTGAAGTCTTGTGACAACATCAAGGTTTGCACAAAGGCGAGGATTTCCTTTTTACGCTCAAAGCGCTCCTTGGCCGTAAAAAGATTAAGGGCGATATTCATCCATTCATGGGCCTTTTCAGTCTGGTGAAGATCTAAGAAGAGGATAGAAGCGCGGTAAGCGGACTTGGCCTTAATACTTTGGGGGTATTTCTCAGAAGCAAAGAGGGCAAGGTAGCCTTTAGCCGCTTCGTCTTTATTACCTTCTTGGTCAAGCTTTTGATAACCATCAAAGAGGAGAGAGCCAAGAATAAGGGTCGCCTTTTCTATATAATCCGCTTTAAAGGAAAGGAAACCACCTTTGAGTTTTGGAATCCATAGAGCGATTTTATCTGTATTCTTAGTGGCGATGAAGTAATCCATGATTTGGGTAAACATACCCTGTTGGATTTTCTTATCTTTCTTATAGGTTGCCATGTAGCGCTCAAGAGTCTTTTGAGAGTTATCGATTTCTTTTCTCTTGAGATAGAGGTTAAAGAGTTTGGTGTAAATCTTTCTTGAACGCTCATCACTTTTGAAACTGCCATTTTCAAGAGAGGCCAGAAGTGAGTCAAAAATCTTTAAGCGCAGTGCCTTATGTTTTTGTTCTTTTTCTTCCATTTCCTTTTTAAGAA
This sequence comes from Bacteriovoracia bacterium, assembly GCA_030427595.1. GTDB lineage: Bacteria > Bdellovibrionota > Bacteriovoracia > Bacteriovoracales > Bacteriovoracaceae. The sequence continues at coordinate 20,669 of JAUIBX010000028.1, forward strand.
CATCCTTAGGGATAGCAGGGAGGTCCTTGTCTTTCTTATTGGCATTCGCCTCTTTCTTAAGAAGGGCGAGCTTCTTTTGGTAAGTTGGGGTCATTTTAATTTTATTGTGCTCTAAGGCCTTTTGATAGTAGTCAAAAGATCCTTTGAAATCCGAGATAGCAAAGAGGGTTTCCCCTTGGTAGTAACGGTAATTATCCGTTTCCTCACGATTGAGGCGAGAGAGGACATCAAAGAAATGAAGGATTCTCTTTTTCTGATCCTCATCATAATTTTCGATATTAGTTTTAGAATTTCTCGTGAAGCGAACTTGAAGGTAGCCAACAAATGAGCGGATTTTTTCAACTGCTGTAACCTGAAATTCTTCACCAAGAGGACGAACTTTATTGATTTTATCCAGGGCAACTGTGGTTTTCCAGAACTTTTCAAATTTCTTAAAGTTTCTATAGAAATCGAGCTGGGCCAAGCGGATATCAATTTCTTCTTCGAGGTTCTTCTTATCAATAGAGTTTTCAAGGGCGGCATTGAAGACATACTCAGCTTTAGCGTAGCCTCTATCTTCAGCTGTTTTCTTGGCCATTTTGATCATGTACTCACCAGGTTTCTTAACATGTTCGACATAGAAGTCAGCGCCCTCTTCCACTCTTTCTGCCAGAACAAAGAAGAAGCCAATACTCTCTAGAACCTGGTTTCTTACACTAATATAGCTCTTATCTTTTGATTTAAAGAAAGACTCTTTGGCCATCTCAATGGCCTTGTTGTAGTCCTTAGTTTTGATATAACACCATGACACATTATAAAGGTGCTTGGTGTACCACTCATCTTCTTTATTTTTTAGGACATCAGTGTAGTAGCGAATTGCGCGCTTATACTTCTTTCCGTTGTAATAGTATTCGGCCAGGCTTGTTTTGGCAGCATGAATAATAGGAGAGCGTGGGATAGCATTTTTAAGAGCTTTAAGGAGAAACTTTTCTGTCTCCTTATCACCACCATAATCACGTGAATTCAAGGCGAGAGTGTAATAGATTTCACTGGCATAGCGAAAGCGGGGATACTTTTTGATAATGGCCAGGCCATCTTTTCTTACTTTGTAATAAAGGGCCCGACTCTTTTTAAAGAACCATTTCTTTCCCTTGCTCTTACGCAACTTAAAAGAGGAATTTAAAAAAGTTTTATTTTCTTTTTCACGTATAAGTTTAATTCTTTCGGTATCAAGCTCAATGAGTCTCCAACGTAAGCGAGGACCCATGCGATTGATAGATTTAATGGTCTTCATCTCTTGATCAATAAGGTCATTGAGCTTATTCCACTTGGCCGACATAGTAGGATCGTAGGCCTGAGTCTCAAGCATCAATAGCGAAAATAAAAGTGAGATCAAGATATTAAAACGCATAGTTTAGAAGTTCCCCTGAACGATAAATTTGAACTCTGGAAATCCCGCGAGGGCCGACGTGTGCATGACCTTTCTTAGAACTTCATAGGGAAGGCTTTGGTCCATCACAATATTGACACGCTTTCTATTGGCCTTACGTGTGGCAAGAGCGCCTTTATCTGTATTATTGGCGGCCGTTTGCTCCAATTCTTTAATCACTTCATCTTGCTTCTTGCCTTCTTCTTGAAGGGCGTTATAGAGGAGGTCGACCTTCTCACCTGTGGCCGCGGGAAAGCGACCGATTTTATTATTGTTAATCCATAGGTCTTTGTTGGCCGAGACTTGTACGATCACGGCCATATTACCGAGTTGCTGGGACTTACTATTAGGGAGTTCAATATTCTTTGCGACTTCAAGCTTGAGGTCTGAAGCATTATAAGATTTCAAGAGAAACACTAGCAAGATAACAAGGATATCAAGTAGGGAAGTGATATCCACATCCAACTCTTCCTTTGCTTTCTTTCTGGTGTTAAATCTTTTCTTTCTCATAAGAGATTCCTAAGTCTTTAGTTCTTAAATAATTGTTTCAAATATAATCTGGTTAAAGAGGTCACGTGTTTCCACGGTTTCTCCCTTGTCATTTTTCGCGACAATGGCCGGCTGTCCGTTTGGTACCTCACGACAGGTGTCCATAATGAAAACTAGCTTCTTGTATTCCACTTTGCTATCTGGCTTAATAACGACCGAAGTTTCACCCACATGTTTCTTCTTAAGGCCAACCAGCGCTGAGGCCAGGTCATTAAAGTCATAATTTCCATCTTTAAGACCAACTGTTTTCACTACATTGCCGTCGAGACCAGTTTTGACGACAATGCGACTAGGAGCGACCTCCAGAGTAAGATTAAGAGGTGGTTTCTTATCTTTATTGTCTTGGCCCACTGTTTTAACAGCAGGAGCGTCTGAACCAATTTCATAGATTTCAAGAAATTGAGCCGACATTAATAAGAAAAAGATAAAGATAAAAACCGCATCCAAAATGGGAATCACATTTGGTTTACAGGCAGCAGCTTTTTTCTTCTTTTGGCGAAAGGCCATCTTTATACTCCTAACTTAGTTTAAATGATTAAGCAGCGTTATCTTCTTTTTGAGCGGCAGCACCTTGGGGAAGACCTCCTGGAGCGCTACTTCCCACTTGTCCGGGACCTTTCTTGGTACCAAGAAGGTCGACAAGCTTAACGCCATACTCTTCAACTTCACCCATGATCTTTTCACTCTTTGAAGTAAGAATGGAGTGAACAACCATAATGGAAATTGCTGAGATAAGACCAAGGGCCGTAGTGTTCATCGCCTTAGAAATACCAAGAGCGAGAAGCTTCGCTTTAGAAGCAGGGTCAGCAGTTGCGACAGCGGCAAAGGACTCAATGAGACCATAAATTGTTCCTAGAAGACCGATGAGGGTGGAGACATTGGCGACCAAACCAAGGTAGCCCATACGTTTTTCCACTTTGGGAGAAACTTCTAGGATGGTGGCCTCAATAGCATCTGAAATTTGCTCTTTTGTTTGGTTGGCCCTCTTAAGACCAGACTTTAAAACCATAGGCAAAAGGGCCTTGGAGTTTGAGCAATTTTGAATGGCCTTCTGAACATCATTGGTCATGACATTCTTCTTAACCATATTCATGAGGCTAACGCCGTCGACATCGTAAGAGAGCAGGCTCTTTACTCTTTCTACGGCAATAGCAATACCAAAGGTCCAAATGGCGAGAATAATCCACATAAAGACCCCACCTTCATCCATAAAAACCGCAAGGGATTTGATGAAGCTTGGGTCATTGGCAGCTGTCGCTGCGGCGGTGGCGGCCTCTGCGGCCTTATTTACTACTTGTTCTTCCATAGCTGGTCTCCAGTGATATGGTTATCAGTTCAATAACTGGTCTTTAGTTGATTAAATTGCTTGTCTACCTATCGGGTCGCTAGGATAAAACTTGACCAATAAAGATGGACAAACGGTCTTACTAAGCCATTGTTTTTACAAAAATTCAGCGTAAATTCTGAATATCTTGCCTCACTTCTGGATCAAAATGATCCCGTTCAAACAGTGGCCGGCTAAACCGCTTGCGCTGACGTTCTTTTACTGACAGGTCGCCGGGGGCAATAATCTTCCCTTTGATCTCGAGATTGCCGAGATCGAAGGATTCATATTGCTTGTATTTGATAATGACATTCTTCTTACTCTTGGTCTTATTTCCTTGAGACCAAGCTGAAGTTGAAAGGATCAAGGAGAGGATCAATAAGGTTTTCATTAGATCGCCTCCTGGTTTTCTTCTTTTTCTTTTCGCACACGCTTACAGTTGGATTTCAAACCGAAACTGTATTCGCCGAGCTCATCACCCCAAAATTCTCCGTTAAAAACAAAGAAGTGTTCTTCAGAGGTGCGTTCCACGTTGTCTAAAGATCCACGGGAACGGTCAGAGATAAGTTTCTTATTATCGTAAACTAAGTCACGCTTAAGACTCATGATCTCTAACTTAATATTAAACATTTCATAGGAAAACTTATGCATATCATTGATGAAGCCAAACATTTGCTTCTTGATGTAGTGATTGAGGTGCTTAGTCCGCCAGCTGATAGCGCCATTAACAGCGCTTTCCATTTTCTCTTGCAAAGGAGATTTCTTAAGCTTGCGGATATACTTAAGCTCATTTTGAGCCTTTTGATAATTGACGAGGTCCACAGAAAACTTCACTTTCTTACGAACCTGAGTCATGAGGTTTCTGACAAAGGGGTTCATGCCTTCCATTTCCTTAATGGGCCTTAATAGGAGCTTTAAAAAGTAAGTGTGACTGCCTTTATTGGTCAGGAGAATAGATTTGAGGGCGTCTGCATGGGGGCGATAGACTTTATAATACTGATCGATAAGGTTAAGAGAATCATTCC
>JAUIBX010000253.1 GCA_030427595.1 Bacteriovoracia bacterium
TAAGTATTTAGTCTTAAGACGCTTTTCAATTCTCCATTTGGCGACATCACAGCAAAGGCACACACCACCTGCCATTTTTACAGCAAGGGGTTGCGCTCCGCCCATTCCACCAACTCCGCCAGTAAGGACAAGCTTCCCCTTAAGGTCGCTACCTTCACCATAGTGCTTTTCTGCAGCCGCCATAAAGGTTTCGTAAGTTCCCTGTAGAATTCCTTGGGTTCCAATGTAAATCCAGCTACCAGCTGTCATTTGGCCGTACATCATTAAGCCTTCATCTTTTAACTTGTTGAAGTACTCCCAATTCGCCCACTCTGGAACCAGATTAGAGTTAGCGATGAGAACACGGGGTCCTTCTTTGTGACTAGGGATTACCGCAACTGGTTTTCCTGATTGAACAAGAAGTGTTTCATCGTCATTAAGATCTTTAAGAGCATTAATAATATCAGTCAGTGCTTTGGGGTTTCTTGCAGCTTGGCCATTACCGCCGTAAACAATAAGACTATCACGGTCTTCAGCAACTTCCGGGTGAAGGTTGTTTAGAAGACACCTTAGAGCAGCTTCTTGATGCCAACCTTTACAGGTGAGTTCGTTTCCCGTTGGGGGAAGAGGGATTTCAAATGTCATTTTAAGCCTCCAATATGGGATTCTACAGCTTTAAAAATTTCGTCTGTTTTAATGAGTTTTACGATATTTTCAATGTCGACGTGAAAAGCACGGTCGGCATCAATAAAAGGAACATGTTTTCTAACAATTGAATAGACTTCCTCTAGGGCCGGTGATGATTTGTGAGGCCTTTGAAACTCTAGAGCTTGCGTCGCGCATAGAACTTCAATGGCGATACAATCAAATGCGTTATCGATAACCTCTAAAAGTTTACGCCCAGAAGTAACCCCCATGGAAACGTGGTCTTCCTTATCTGTAGAGGTCGGAATGCTATCGACACTTGCGGGATGACAAAGGTACTTATTTTCTGAAGTGAGAGCTGCAGCGGTAACATGAGCGATCATAAGACCACTGTGAAGCCCTGATGACTTGATAAGAAAAGCGGGGAGTTCAGAGAAAGTGGGATTCATCATTTTCTCAACTCTTCTTTCTGAAATATTACAAATTTCTGCTACACCCATAGCTAAGTAATCCATGGCAAGAGCGATGGCTTCACCATGAAAATTACCACCAGAAATAACATCATCATCTTCGATAAAGAGAAGGGGATTGTCTGTTACAGCATTAAGCTCATAGCCAAAAACTTCTTTAATGTGACGAAGGGTTTGGCGGCAAGCTCCATGAACTTGGGGAACACAACGTAGAGAGTAGGGGTCTTGAACTTTTCCACAATCCATATGGGAGTCCATGACTTTGCTGCCCTCAAGAAGGTTTCTTAAATTTGTTGCACAATCAATTTGTCCTGGGTGGGGCTTCAGGCGTTGAATTCTTGGGTCGAAGGCACGAATAGTTCCTCTTACACCGTCGCAGGTTAGGGCCGCAACAACGTCGGCTAATTTCATAATCCTTTCGGCCCTTTCAATGGCCAGACTTCCAAGAGCGGCCATAACGGCCGTGCCATTAATAAGAGCAAGCCCATCTTTAGGACCAAGGGTAATAGGTTTTTTGCCAATCTGGTCAATGGCAAAATCAGCTCTCACTTGTTTACCTTTAAACTCAACTTGGCCTTCACCAATGAGGGCTAGTGCAATATGACTAAGAGGAGCGAGGTCACCTGAGGCGCCAACAGAACCTTTTGAAGGAACAATCGGGTGTATGTCATGATTAAGAAAATCAGTTAATAGCTGAACCGCTTCTGGATTAACGCCCGAAAAACCTGAGGCTAAGCAGTTAGCTCGAAGTAGCATGATCGCCCTTACAACTTCTTTATCAAATGGTTGGCCGACACCAGTACAATGACTTCTTATGAGATTAACTTGAAGGGCCGCTAGGTCTTCTTTTTTGATGTGAACATCACTAAGGGCACCAAAACCAGTATTGATTCCATAAACAGGTGCTTCGTTTTCGACAACCTTGTTGACGTAAGCCTTGCTCTTAATAAGTTTCTCTTTACTGGACTCACTAATATTAACTTTGACTTGTCCGCCATTAGCTTTTGCTACCAGACAAATTTGAGAAACATTGAGCTCTGAGCCGTTAATAATAACTTCATTCATAAATTACCTCAGGGAGTCTACCCTTGAAATATAATCATTAGGATCTGCCTTAAAGACATAACTGCCGGCCACAAGGTTATCGGCTCCAGCCGTTCTTAGTTTTTCAGCATTTTTATCGCTTACTCCTCCATCCACTTGAATTTGAAAATGGCACTTCAGGGACTTGCGTCTGCGAGAAAGCTCTTCTATTTTTTCGTAACTATTTTCAATAAAAGATTGTCCACCAAACCCAGGTTCAACAGACATCACGAGAATAAGATCAAGTGCCTTCAAAAGTTCATCGCTTATTTCGCTAACAGGAGTCTTTGGTTTGATACTCATACCAATGTTTTCGTATTGGTCACGGTATTTCTTGATAAGTGAATTAGGGTCGCTCACCGCTTCATAGTGAAAGGTTATATTTTTAAGACCCAAGTCTTTCATTTCCTCGAAATGAAACTCTGGGTTTCCCACCATAAGGTGAGCGTCAAGAGGGACACTCGTTTTCTTAGAAATTTGATTAATAATAGGTATTCCAAAGGTAAGGTTTGGAACAAAGTGACCATCCATAATATCTAAGTGAAGCCAAAGGTCTTGTTGGCCTTCAAAGTAGCTTATTTCTTTTTCAATATTTAAAAAGTCACAGCTAAGAATGGAGGGTGAGACTAACTTACTCATAATGGTCCTTGTTCAATAACAGGTCTAACTTTTTACTTTTAATACCATTTAAAAAGTCTGTATCTTTTTGGGCCTTCTTACCCTCAGGTTGAACACTTGAGAGACGAATTGTTCCATTTGCAGTACCCAAGAGTAAAGCCCCCATGGAAACATCAATTTGTCCGGCGTCTAGCTCCTTTGGAAAAAGTTCTATTTCATGAACCTTTAATCTGAAGTCATTAAGGTAGATAAAGCAACCTGGCCATGGAGTGAAGGCGCGCATCTTATTGATAATGGCGATAGCATTTTCCTTAAGAGGGTTAATGAGGCCATCACCCTTTTGAATTGTGGGAGCGCAGCTTATTTGATTAGGGTCTTGTTTTCTAAACTCAACCATTCCTTCTTTTTCTACAAAGTCTTGAATGAAGTTCTTAAGTCCAATAGCAGCTTCACCCTCAAGTTTTTTAAATAGGGATGCACTGGTTTCTTGGGGATTAATGGAGACTTGATGATCATAGCAAATATCTCCAGCATCCATTTCTTTAACCATTCGCTGGATACTTACTCCAGTCATTTCATCACCATTTAAAAGGGCGTATTGAATGGGTGCTGCCCCTCGATATTTAGGTAAAAGGCTTGTGTGAATATTAAAAGCCCCAAACTTTGGAAGTGCTAAAATTCTCTCTCCTAAGAATTGAGCAAAGGCAATGACGACAAAAAAGTCTATTTGCTGACTTTCTAAAAAGGAAAGTAGGGCCTCGTCCTTATTTATATTCTCTGTTTGAAAAAGAGTAAGGCCGTGGTCTTTGGCGTATTGTGCTACTGGAGGTGTTTTTAACTTCTTACCTCGCCCAGCGGGTCGGTCAGGCATGCTAACGACTGCTGCGACCTCAATTTCTTTATGATCTTTGAGAACCTCTAGTGAGGGGACGGAGAAATCTGGAGTTCCAAAGAAAACAACTTTATACATCTTAAGCCTTTTTCTTTTTCTTCTTTAAAAATTTCTTTGTAAGAAGATTTCTTTTGATGAGGCTTAGTCTTTCAAGAAACACGATACCATCGAGGTGATCATTTTCATGTTGTATACAAACTGAAAGTAGCTCTTGTGCATTTAGGGTGTGCTCATTACCTTCCCAATCTTGAAAATGAACAGTTATGCTCTCGGCCCTTTTTACATCTTCATAAATTCCGGGGACGGAAAGGCAGCCCTCTTGATAAAGTATCTCCCCTTTTTTGTTTTCAATTATTGGGTTGATAAATATGAGGGGATTAAATTCACTCAATTCAAATTCGACAGTTCCATCGGACCTTGTCACTTTTTCTCTTTTGTAATCAATATCCATCACAAAGAGACGCTGACTTATGCCCACCTGAGGGGCGGCCAGGCCAATGCCTGGAGCACGGTACATGGTGGCGAGCATATTGAGGCAAAGCTCCTTAAGTTCACCATCAAATCTTTCAACAGGTTCAGCAATTTTTTTGAGAACTGGTGAAGGATAAGTGTAGATTTTTAAATCTTCACCCTCTGGCCTGTAGTCGTTAAAGGCTTCTTGATAGATTGGAATTGTAGATTTCATGGGCGGTTTATAGCACGCACGCCCTGCATTGGTCCATTCGCAGTCGCCGTGATTCTAGGACTTTAAGTGAGATAAAAAAGAATTTATAACTTTTTTGCGAGGATATATATTTCTTGGAGGCGAGATAATTTTTGGCTGGTTAATGCTTCGTAAATATCCTTAGCATGCGCGCCGCGTCTCCACACCTTCCAGGTGGCCAAGGCTTTGAAATCTTTATGTTCCTTTAGTGCCTTGGTGAGATCTGGCCTTCCAAGAAAAACAATATCCCCCTTTTTGATTTCTGAGCTGTCGAGACCTTCATGAGGCATAAATTCAATTTCTTTTTGTATGGCCTCTTT
>JAUIBX010000254.1 GCA_030427595.1 Bacteriovoracia bacterium
TTGACCTTTGAGAGTTGAAGAGAGAACCAAGAACTGAAGTTTAAAACTCTATTCAGTTCATTAATGTCATCATCTTTAAGGTAGTTGAGGTCTACACGCTTTCTTAACTTTTCAAGAAAAGGAAAGGTCGATACCCAAGCTCCCAAAGTCTCCTTAAGCTCTGGAGCAAGTTGACGTTGATTTGTCATGATATCTTTGGCCATTTGGGCAAGACTTGCTTCAATTTTTTTCTGGAAGGCCAATATAACTTTATTGAGAGCTTTGCTATCATCATCATTTTTTCTAATGGCCTTTCTTAACCCCTCTACTTGATCAAGACTCTGTTTCAAGTTTATGAAGAGTTGGTTATGAGACTCAAAATCTTGAAAATCACCTGAGAGTTGTGACAGCCCTTGAAGAGTCTGTTTCTTGTGGATATGGGCTCTCTCAGGAGAGTCCTTATCGAGAAAGTTTTCAAGAGAGTTAATGGACTTTATGAAGGTTAGAGTTGTATTGAGCTTTTCTTTAGAAAAATCTTGATCTCTTTGAAGGAGAGCTTCTTTGTCTTGCCAAAGAAAGTATAGCCCGGAGCTAAGGATAAAAAGGGCGAGCAAATTAATGGCAAGGTAAGTGCTTCTTAGGCTCATGAAACTAAACTAGCAAAAAAAGTTGAGGATTGCCTGTGACAAAAAGTATGGTTTTTCTTTTTTGCATTGCCCAAGGACTAAAGTTAAGGAGTTATGTAAGAAAAGTGCTACACGACTACTAGAAAGTTCATTAAGCTTAACCCTATGCACTTAAGACACCTCTTTGTATTTCTTGCTCTTATTTCTTGGACCCTAAGTCAAGGTGTCTACGCCTTTGAGTTAAGCGTTGATAATCCCAACTATATTCCTGAGTTTACGGGAGGCCTTGTGACCTTAGGAGCGGGGGCAGGTCATCGCCAGGTAGAGTATGAAGCCAATGGTCAGGTTGTTGATGAACAGCTTTACAAGTTCAATGATACGAGGGCCCGCGTTCTCATATCACCTTGGCAAGATTTTGCTTTTGGTTTTATTGGTCAATACGATCTTGATCGTGAGTATGAATTGAAATTTGGTTCGGCTTCTAGCCGCGCGGGGGATGCACCCTATAGCTCAAGTGCTCAAGGCCCTCTAGACCCTGAGGTCTTCTTTATTTATGAATTTCGCTCTCGAAAAGACTCTTGGAACCAGCAGGTTTATCTCAGTGGGAACCCCTTTGATATTGAAGAACAGCCACGAAAAATCTTTAGAGGCGGTCACGATATTTTTCTCGAGTATCGTTTTAGCCACCGCTATGATTCGGGCGCTCTCTACGGTCATATCTTTAGCCATTACTTTGGAAAGAAGAGATTTTTTCAACCGGGAGACCCAAGGCCGTCCATTTCTGAGGCCTACACAGAGGTTGGTCTCAAAGTAGGTTATTTGTGGAAGCTTCATAAACGCTGGTCCCTCTTTGCAGAGGGAACATTTGGCTTAAGTTCGGACTACATTGTGCGCACACCAGAGGTGGAGCGATTTGCAGATAAAGGCTATCTTCTCTTTGGCGCCTTGGGTGTGAATTACTTTCTCAGTGAAAAATGTTTCGTTACGGTCAAAGGGTGGCGTGGTTCTCGTATTTACAATGCCACTCAGGAGGACTTGAGTCGAAATATTGACTACGAAATTGAGGATGATTTCTTCTTACTTTCTTTTAGCTACGCTTGGGGGAGGTTGCTGTGAAGTTCTTCCTTACAAGACTTTCTCTTTTCACCCTGATCCTATTCCAACTTCAAGGTGTGTCGGCCGCTGATGCTCAGGTGAGTCCCCAGGAAGATATGGGGTGGGGGGAAAGGTTTATGACGGAGTTTAGTGCACCCGTTACGAACAATGCTAAATATATTCTGGGAGGCTCACTTATTGCTGCGGGCATGGTCTACACCAATAAGAGCAGAAGACGCTACAACAAGCGAGAAACCTTTGATCAGGCCAAGCCTCTTGGTGATTATGGTTTTGTGGGAGAAGTTATCGGTTGGGGTTATCTCAACGCCCTCTATACTCTAGGTCACTTTACTTATGGACTCTATGCTGAAGATGAAGAAAACCTTAGAGCAGCAGAACATATGTTTAAAGCGAGCTTCTATACACTTCTTGTTACGGGAACCTTAAAAACTTTTATCCATGAGAGAAGACCGGGTTATCCAGATGATCGTTCTAGCTTTCCTTCTGGGCATTCCTCAATGGCCTATGCCTTTGCCTCGGTCGTTGCTGCTCGCCATGGATGGGCCTATGGTTCATTGGCCTATGGTGTGGCCACGTATATTTCTGTTAGTCGTATTAACGATGATTGGCACTACCTTCATGACGTTCTTGTGGGGATGGGCATAGGAGCTTCTTACGGATGGGGCTTACACTACGCCTTTAAAGAAGGTTTACCTTTTCAATTGGCCATGATCCCACTACCAAAAGGGGGCTTCGCTTCCGTAAGTTGGGACTTTTAGGCGACTGCATCACGAATGCCCAAGCCGCCGTGGAACGGGGCATTCAAGTGACTGCAGCGCAGCCCACCCAGGAAGGGAATACAGGAGGCGTAGCCGACGTCCTATTCCCGGACGTTCTAGGATTGCACGAACAAATACCCCGAAAAAATCTACGACAAAAAGACATGCGAGTTTTTATAAAGAATAAAAGCTCCCATAAAAATCAAGAACACCCCAAAAGACTTCTTAAGCATCCTCTGAGAAATAAACTGAACCAGTTGGGAGCCAACAAGAATACCTAAAATAGAAAAGCCACTAAACTTCGCAAGGAAGGCCCAGTCAATTTCAAACATGCCTAGGTAGCCCACAAAGCCACTAAAGGAATTGAGGGCGATAATAAAGAGGGAAGTTCCCACGGCCACCTTCATGGAAAGACCTGTTAGAAGAACTAGTGCGGGCACAATCATGAAGCCACCACCGACTCCAACGAGGCCCGTGATAATTCCAACGACCACGGCCTGTGCGCAGAGAAGGGGAATATTAAGTTTCTTATTCTCATCTGCTTCAGTTTCTTTTCTCCCTCTGATCATGAAGAAAGACGCCATCAACATAATGATGGCAAAGAGAATGAGCTGGGCCTCACCAGACATAAGCTTGCTGATTTTTGCTCCTAGGAAAGTGCCGGCCATAGCAACGGGACCAAAGATCGCGGCGACTTTAAGGTTCACATTACCTGCGCGGAAGTGATTAAAGACACCCACGAGGCTTGTGGTTCCCACGATGGCCAGAGAGAGGGCAATGGAGAGCTTGGCATCCATTCCCAATACATAAACGAGGATAGGGACTGTGAGGATTGAGCCACCACCGCCCATGATGCCAAGGCTAAATCCAATTAATGTAGCGAGTGCGTAACCCAGCATTTCCTCTCCTTTTTTCAGATACCAAAATTCTACTGGTTAGAGGGTCCTGAGTCTTTGATCTGGCTCAACTTTCTTGGGTCTTATAAGTTCTTAATTTTAGTCGCAGGCCTTAAGCTCTTGAGTTAGAAGGACCTCAACGTGGCTCCAGGTTTTACCTTCATGCATGGTAAAACAGGCCTCATTGATGGCCTTTAAGGCGCCATCAAGAGCAAAGTCGAGGACATCAATATGGCCTGTGGCCTTAAGGATAGAATCTTTAAAATCATAGGCCATGGGAACTTGTCTTTTGACTCCGTCGAGAATGACCTCAAGAGTGAGGCTCTTCTTTTTGGTATTGATCTTCTTAATGCTCGCTTTGATTGTTGCTTTTTTTAATTTCTTAAAAAAGTTATCCACAATATTTTCATCGCGGCCTTCATTTCCCGTCGCAATTTTATGGGAGTTGATCTCAACTTTCTGACCACTCATGAGCTCACTGAAGTTTTTCGCTTTATTCTTAGAGCTCTTTACTTTGACATCAGTAAAGGTCCCTAGGACTCCCACTTTTGCTGGTGTTTTAAAAGCGCGCCATTGCACAGTTGGTCCACCCTTAAGTGCCATACAGGCCGAGCTTTGGGCCATGGCATGAGAGTTGGCCATAAAGAAAAGAGTAAAAAGAAGGAGGGAGAGGTTTTTAAATATTTTTTCCATGAGCAAAAGACTAAGGAAAAACCTTGGGCTTGCCAAGCTCTTTAGGAAGAGGGAAGCTAGCGGCCATGGATGAAACCTATCGCGCTAAGCAATTTCCAATTGAGCACTTTGTCCCGCTAGAGGGTAACGAGCACCTCTTAGGTCGCTTGGTCCTCAATAAGGCCCACGATGGTTTGACCATGGAAATCGATATTGTTCTTAAAGAAGGGCGTAAGATTTTCAGGGCCGTGGAGTGTCTTTATCGCATTGAAGATGAGGATGAAGCGTTGCATCTTGGTGTGCAAAAGCTCGCTGAGTTTTTAGAGAAGCAACGTTCTTCTTAATTTTTTCTTGTAGCCCAACCCCTCAATTCAAGTTCAAAAAGCTGACGCGATTCTCTTTGCGTCAGTCGAAGTTTTGACGGAGCCGTTATTTTGTTACTCTTGTTTTCAGTAACTTAGCTCCAAAACTTTGGTCGCAAAAGTTGGCACACTCCTTGCTTACTTATAAGACGTGTGTGTGTAGGAGCTACGAAAAAAGGATTTTTTCCAACTCCATCTAAATGTCTCTCGAAAAGCCCAGTTGGAAACGACTGGGCTTTTTGCGTTTTGGAGGTACGTGGTACTTTTTCAGAAACCGCGTCATTTCGAAATGAC
>JAUIBX010000255.1 GCA_030427595.1 Bacteriovoracia bacterium
TTGATCTCAATAACCATGCCTATACAGTGGACACCGGTTTTCTCGTGCATAATGACCGCACCTATCCTCACCTGATTGAATTTTTTAAAGAATTACAGTTGGAGTCAGTTGCTAGTGACATGAGTTTTTCTGTTCACTTGGAAGACGAGGATCTTGAGTGGAGCGGTACTAATATCTTTACTGTTTTTTGCCAACTAAAGAATCTCTTTAGGCCGCGCTTTCACCGCTTTCTTAAAGAAATCATGCGTTTTAATAAAATGGCCGATCAACTTATCGTCGAGTCAAAGAATGATATTGGCTTAAGCTTAGGAGGAATTCTAAAACGCCATGGCTTTGGCCGGGATTTTCAAGATTGGTACTTGCTTCCAATGGGGGGGTGTATTTGGTCGACCCCGACTCATGAGATGTTGCGCTTTCCTGCCTATACTTTTCTCCACTTTTGTAAGAACCATGGTCTTCTTCAGATTTCTGATCGACCGCAATGGAAGACCGTTATTGGTGGCTGCAACACCTACACCCTTAAGGTTATTGAGATGCTGGATAAGACCTATCTCAATCAGGGGGTCCAAAAAGTTGAGTCTCTGGATAGTGGGGGCGTGAAGCTGATCACAGAAAAAGGCGAATACCTCTTTGATGCCGTCTTTATGGGAACTCATGCCCCGCAAACGAGAAAAATCTGCGGTCATCTCGATAAGAGAATTGATGATGTTTTAGGAAAGTTTTCTTATCAGCCCAACACGGCCTATCTTCACACCGATCGCAACCTTCTTCCTAAGAGAAAGAGTGCCTGGTCCGCATGGAATTACCGAAGTGCTTCACAAGAGGATCATAGTCGCGCAGTATCTGTGAGCTATCTCATTAATAAGTTACAGCCACTCCCTAGTAATCCTCCCATCATCGTCACCCTCAACCCGCTAGGGCCCATAGACGACAAGAAAATTATTAAAGAGTTGCGTTATGAACATCCTCTCTTTGACGAAAAGGCGATTCGAGGTCAAGCTGAAGTACCGGGAATTCAAGGGCACCATGGCGTGTATTACGCGGGTGCTTGGATGCGCTATGGCTTTCATGAAGATGGAATTTGGGCCGCGAAGCAGGCCATGGAACAATTTCGCCTTGATAAAGAACGTCTAAGGCCAGAGCAGGAGAAGAAGAAAAAACCTCATGCAGTTTTATAACGCTGAAATTTTTCACGCACGCCAACTCCCTCGTAAGAATCAGTTTTCCTACAAAGGTCTTTATTTTTCTTTTTGGTTAGATGAAGAGGGGATTTCTTCTCTACCTTTTTTCTCATGGCAAAAGTGGAATCTCTTTAGTTTCTTTCGTGAGGACCATGCTGAAGGCCGTCCCCTTGAACTCAGGGCCTGGGCCATCGAGCAATTAGAAAAAGCTGGTCTCAAAAATTTTGAAGGTCGTATTCGCTTAGTAACGATGCCTAGAATGTTAGGTTATGTCTTTAATCCGGTTTCTTTTTGGTATTGCTATGAAGGGGAACACCTCAAGGCGGTTATTTGTGAAGTGAATAATACTTTTGGTGAGGGACATAATTATGTGGTGCTCGACCCATTAGAAAATAAGAATCGGCCCATGGATAAAGTCTTTCATGTTTCGCCCTTCTATCCAGTAAAGGGAACTTACCAGTTTGACTTTACCCAAGAAAATTTCGTTTCGATACAATACCGGTCTGAGTTTGGTCACTTTATCGCCACGATGAAAGGTCATGAATATCAGGGAAGCCTCTTGAGACTTTTTCTCTCCCATCCCTTTTATACTTTTTTGGTGGTCTTCTTGATTCACTATCAGGCCTTAAAGCTTTTTCTTAAAAGGATTCCTTTCTTTTCTAAACCTAAACAAAGAAGCGAAAAAACATCATTTGAATATATAAAAGGAGAGTCTCCATGAAGGTTGTCTTAACTGGTGGAAACCGCGGTATTGGTCTAGCTTTAACTCAAAAGTTTCTTAAAGAAGGTCACGAGGTGACTGTACTCTGTCGTCAAAGCTCACCTGAACTCAGTGAAACTCAAGCGACAGTAATTGAAGGAGTCGATGTGACTAATGAAGCGAGTCTTCAAAGTGCTGTTGATCGAGTCAAGGAATGTGACCTTCTCATTAGTAATGCTGGTGTTCTCATTGGAGATTCTTATGAAAGCTTTCGTTTTGAAGACCTTCAAAAACAAATTGAAGTGAATACCTTCGGCCCCTTGAAGTTAGTTCGGGCATTTGATGCCCTCTTGAAAAAGGGGGCCAAGGTAGGGGTAATCACCAGCCGTATGGGCTCTATTTCTGACAATACCTCTGGTGGTCAATATGGCTATCGCCTCTCTAAGGCCGGGGCCAATGCAGTCACAAAGTCCCTTGCTGAAGACTTCAAAGATAGGGGAGTAACAGTGTTGGTTTTACACCCCGGTTATGTGAAGACTGAAATGACGGGGGGGCGTGGCCTCATTGATACAAATGAATCAGCTGAAGGGCTTTTCAAGATCCTTATGGAAAAGGGTCTCGATCAGACAGGGACTTTTTGGCACACTAATGGTGAAGAGCTTCCTTGGTGATTTAGGAAAAATCTGCCTGCTGTGAACTTGAAAAGGAATAGCGGGGCTTCCACGCCTGAATGCCGATAAGTCGGCGATGAGATTTTTAATTCTCTTTTATATTCTGTGTCTGACTCTTACTTCTTGTCAGTCACCGGTATCCCGTCAGCTTGCCCAGCAGGAGGCCTTTGATGAGGTCTATGGAACCTCTGGGGGCAGTGAGACTCGCCTTGTTTATCAGGGAATCATTGAACACTATGAAGCCCTTAGCGATGAAGAAAAGGCTCAACTCGCCAAGGCCACCTTAAAAGACTTTGATGGAGATAATGCTCTCTTACCCTTGCCTCGAGTTCTAAGTGAGGTTGAGTTCGATACTCTCAAGAGGGGCGTCGAGCAAAGGGGGAAGGCCCTACGTGCTTTTTTAAAGGATCACTACTCTGGAAAGAAGAGCTATCTTGAAGCAGGCCTAATGCCTAAAGAAGTTATTGATCGCATTATTAAAAGAGCCGGTGAGGAAGATTGGGCGACTTTTATTAGACCAGGTAATTTAAACTTTTGGTACGGCCCCGATGTAATTCGTGGACCACCCTCTCCTGATTTTCCCGAAGGCCAATTCCTCGTCGTGGAAGATAACCCCAGTTTTATTGGGGGAATGGGGGACTTGGTAAGAGCAAGAGAGGTTCTTGATCGCTACATGCCTATTTATTCCAAAGTCACTCAAAGTGGAACTGCAGAAAAGTTCTATGAACGTCTGATCTCTGATTATAAAAAGCGTGCCGAAAGATTTGGCGGTAAGCCCGTTGTGGTTCAGTATGTGACAGAATTAACGGCAGACAATGAAGAAATGCGAATTAGGGCATTGATGGAAAATGCAGGTGTTGATGTTGTCTTTATTGATCCCTATTCTCGTAATCAAAAATGGCCTGAAAATGGTAAGAGGCTTGTGACTAAGAAGGGAGAGCTCTTTCTAGAGAAGAAAACCAAGAGTGGTCAGATAAAATCCTCTAAAGTGGGCTATGTTATCGCCAATATGAACCCTCAGGACTTGGAACTTAGCCATCCGGCTAATATGAAGTACCACACTCTTGCGGAAGCGGAGTGGGAGTTAGAGCAAAAGAATATTAAGAAGAGTTATAAAGAGGCGCTAGAAAATTTGATGAAGGCCGACCCTGAAACCGGTGACATTGATTATGAGGCCATAAGAAACTTAATAAAAAGGGAAAGTCCTTATGCCAACACTTTTGGTAAGAAATTGGGAGTGGAAGGTCTCTTTGATGCTGCTGCCAATGGAAAGGTCGGTATGACCAATGGACCGGGAATGGAGTTTGTTGGGGATAAGGAATTCTATATTTACATGGAAGACTTTATTCGCTTCTATCTTAATGAAGAGCCAGTTCTTCGAAATATGGAAACGGGAAGCTTCTCTCGCCTCAACAGTAAAGGTCTTGAGGCCCTTGATAAGAGAGCACTCAATAAAGTCACTCGTAATAAAGCCCGCTATGTTGTTAAAGACGTTCTTGGTCGCGGGGGAGATGCAGTTTGGGTGGGACCTAAGGTCTCAGATGAACTGTGGCAAGAGGTGATGAAAAAGGTTGAGGCAAATCCATCTCGCTTTATTTATCAGCAATTTAATGCCCTCTCTACCCTTAGTGGTTTTATTGGGGATATTCGCCTCATAAGTGATGTTCACTCGAGGGGCGTGCGAGTTGCCGATATTCCCTGGGCACGAGTTGTTGGTATGGACGGTGATGGTAAGGTAAATATTTCTGCCAATGGTTTTGAGGCGACGGTTTTAGTGAGAAAAATGAAAACCTTTGGTTGCTATCAGCTTATGCGAAGTCTTCTCATCCCCTAAACTTAAAAAGTTTTGCAAGGTTATTTGTTGATAGGCCCTTGTTCGTGGACGGATGAGCTGGGGAGGAGTAGGTTTGATTTGTGAATCTCATCAAGAAAGTACCCATTAAAGAAGAAAAGGAACTGGCCTATATTTTATTGCTGGCCGCTGTTCAGTTTGTGCATATGGTGGACTTTGTGGTTCTTATGCCGCTGGGCCCGACGTTGATGAAAGACCTCAATATCAACCCCTCTCAATTTGGTACCTTGGTTTCCTCATATAATTTTGCTGCAGCAGCAGCGGGGATTTT
>JAUIBX010000029.1 GCA_030427595.1 Bacteriovoracia bacterium
AATAACGACTTAACCGAAATTGAAGAGCGCTTCTATCGCGACCTTGAATTTGGAACAGGTGGCATGCGCGCCATCTTAGGCCAAGGTACCTACCGCCTTAACAAATACAATATCAGAAAGGCCTCTCAGGCCGTGGCCGAGGCCATTCTTGAAACAAAGGAAAAAGACACACCCCGTGTGGCGATCAGTTATGACTCTCGTCGCTTCTCTTTTGAGTTTGCTAAAGAAGCGGCCACTGTTTACGCGGCCAATGGTATCGAAGCGCTCATTTATGAACACCTCAATCCTGTTCCCCTGTGCTCCTTCGCCATTCGTCACAACAACTGCAGTGCTGGCGTCATGGTCACGGCCAGCCACAACCCGCCCGAGTACAATGGCTATAAAGTCTTTTGGTCGGATGGAGCTCAGGTGACTCCACCCCAAGATAAAATGATCATTGATAAATTCAATGCCATCACAGACTACGGAAAGATCCCTACCATTGATTTTGAAGAAGGCCTTAAAGAAGGCAAGATCAAATGGATGGGTGAAGAAACCCAGTCCCACTACTTCAAAGGCATTAAGGAAAACTCTCTTGGTCTTGAAGAAACTACTGCTCATGGAAAAGACTTAAAGATTGTCTATACCGCCCTTCATGGCACCGGTTGGATGCCCTGTAGTCGAGCACTAAAAGAACTTGGTCTTACCAATATCCTTTCCGTTAAAGAGCAACAAGAACCAGATGGCAACTTCCCCACAGTAAGCTCACCTAACCCTGAAAATGCTGAGGCCTTAGCCATGGCAGTTGACCTTATGAAAAAAGAGGGCGCTGACATTGCCATGGGGACAGACCCCGATACAGACCGTGTCGGCATTGCCCTTATCCATAAGGGAGATGTTCACTATATCAATGGCAATCAGATTGGCATCCTTATGCTTCACTACACCTGTGCTCAATATAAGGCGCAAAATAAGATGCCAAGCTCCCCCTACTTCGTAAAAACAATTGTCACCACTGACCTGCAGACTAAGATTGCTGACTCCTTTGGTGTGGGTCATGAAAATACCCTTACAGGTTTTAAGTGGATTTGTGGTCGCGTGAATGAAATTGACCAAAAGGAGCCTGAGCGTACCTTTATCTTTGGAACTGAAGAATCTTTTGGTTACCTCAATCACAGACTCGTTCGCGACAAAGATGGTGTCGCTTCAGTTGCTCTTCTGAGTGAAATTGCTCTTCACTATAAGAGAAAAGGTATGGACCTGATTGATGCCCTTGATGTCATTTATGAAGAGTATGGCTTTTCTCATGAAAAACTCTTAAGCATCAATTACTACGGAAAAGAAGGTGCTGATAAAATTCAGCGTATTATGGAAAGCTTTAGAAGCTTTGAAGTTAAAGATATTGCTGGCCTTGAAATCGGTACCCTTTCTGATTACAAAGAAAGTCAAATTAGAGATTTCCAAGAAGGGTCAACCAAGCCCCTGGACTTCCTCAAAAGTAATGTTCTAGGTTTTCACTTCACTAACGGAAATAAACTCTTCCTACGCCCATCTGGAACCGAGCCTAAAATTAAGTTCTATATTATGATTCAAGAGAATGAAGGCTCTCTGAGTGATAAGAAGGCCAAGGCCATCAAGATGGCAGATGAAGTGGAATCTTGGATTAAAAACTGGGTTGAAAAAATATGAGTTCAGAGAATAAGCTTGCCGTCGTCTTAGTAAGTGGAGGCATGGACTCCCTAGTGACAGCGGCCATTGCCAATGAAGATTTTGATCATCTGGCCTTTCTTCATCTCAACTATGGTCAAAGAACTGAAGAGAAAGAGCTCGCCTGTTTTCATGAGATTGCCGACTTTTATAAAGTCCCTCAAGAGCTGAGAAAGGTAATTGATGTTAGCTTTCTCAAGCAAATTGGTGGCAGTTCTCTGACAGACGATAAAATTGATGTCAAAAAATATAGTGGTGACAGTGATGAAATCCCTGACTCCTATGTTCCTTTTCGCAACACCCATATTGTTGCCATGGCCGTTAGCTGGGCAGAAGTGATTGGAGCAAGAAAGATCTATATCGGCGCGGTAGAAGAAGACAGCTCTGGCTATCCAGACTGTCGCCCCAGTTACTACAAGGCCCTTAACAATCTCATTAAAGAGGGAACAAAAGATGGCGATATTGAAGTTATCACTCCCGTCATTGCCATGAAAAAAGATGAGATTGTAAAAAAAGCAGTAGAGCTAAAGGCCCCTATTTCATCAAGCTGGTCATGCTATGAACGTGGCGATATTGCCTGTGGAGTTTGTGACTCATGTGCTCTTCGCCTAAGAGGATTTCAACGAGCAGGTTTAGAAGACCCTATTGAATACAACGAAAGACCCCAATACATCTAACGGTCTATTCAACTCCAAGCTTTTCCCTGGTCTTACTGATTGCAAGCTCTGTTGAAGAGAGAAGCTCTAGGTCTCCTTTTATAATCCGAAGTTCATAGGCTTCCATGAAGAGGTTTAAGGCCTCTTGGTAAAGCTTCTGTTCAAACTTCTGTTTGCCATAGTGCTGAAGAGCAAAATCGAGGTAACCTCTTACTGACTGAGACTTTGAGCCCTTAATAACCTTTATGGCCTTCGTGTAAATCTCTGACGATTTAGAGGTATTTCCCTTATGTTGATAAGTCACCGCAAGCCTTAGCTTTGAGGCAAAGACCTGCTCTGACATTTTGAGTTCTTCAAAAACTTTAATGGCATCGAGGTAGCATTTTTCAGAGAGTTCGAGATCTCCCATGATCCGAGCATAACCACCAATATGAGAAAGAATCACTGCCGCTTTTTTATTATCCTCAGGTCCCAACTCGACCAATTTATCTTGGAGCCAATCGAGCCCCTTCTTCATTTGATGAGAATCTTCAGGGACTTCACGTAGGTCATCACCAAAGGAGAAGTTCATATTAAAGGGTATATCACTTTTTTTCATAATTCTTTGACCTTAGAACGCTCTACTTCTTCGCGTGAGCAGCAAGAAATTTTTGATAGTCCCCCACTCCATATAGAACAGAGTTTTGCTTTCTCACCAGAGGGACAAATATGTCACGGTATTGTTTAAACTTTTGAAGCCCCTCAGAAGAATAATATTTCCTCTCCACATTTCCCACAACCAAAAAGTGAATTTGTTTTTGTATCATCATTTCATACACTTTGAGAGGGTCAGAACTATTAAAAATATAATCAATATCACGCTTTCTCTTATTGATTTCTGACCAAGAAGCCCCTCTTAAGAAGACGTGATTATCCCAACCAAGATAAGTTGGCACTCCTGTGTGCATGGAGATTCGAGTCGCCTTGTGATCAAAACTACGGGAATAACGTTCAACAAGAGTTGGGGTTCCCTGAACATTGTGGCGCAGCCATTCAATAATGGCATAATCTCCGGGGTTTGTTTTCTTTAAGTAGTCACTTCCTTTAAGGCCAACTCCTTGCAGGCCAAAGGGGCGATAGTTAATGACCGCCTTCATGTTAAATAGACTTCCCAGCAGTGTTGTATTGATAAGGATTAAGGCCAAAAGAGCAAAGGGAATGGTGTTATTTCTTCTGAGGTAATACTTAAAATAACGCAGACTAATGACAGTAGCGAGCCCCCCCCAGATATAAATATTCGTAAAAACTTTAAAGAGAGTATTTACCCTATCGTGAAAGACCATGAACTCCGCCGGCACCCCTAAGAGAAAGGAACAACAAAGCAGACGAAAACCTATGGACTGCATAACAACAGACCATTTCAAAGTTTTGCGATGAAGGAAGAAAACCGGAAAGATCATCACCAGGCCAATCAACCACCATAGGCCATGATGCTGAAAATGAGCCGCCAGTGAGTTCACCCCAGAGAGCCAAGGACCCCACTTCGTTGGTGTTCCTTTATTGAGGGTAAGAACCATCGGAAAGAAGAGTAAGAGACCAAGAATATGAGTCCCTGCAAAGAAAAGCCAACTTTTTAAGTCGCGCCAAACTCTAGCAGTCATCAAAAAGAAAAGAGAATTAAAGAGACTGTAGATAAGAAAATCCCATGCATTGACCGCCAAGAGCACACCAAAAGACAGGGCGTGAAAGAAGAAAAAGAGACGGTGCTCTTTCCAGTCGAACTGATGCCAGACCTTCCCTAATCCATAGAATAAACAAGTCAACATCAGAACCACAAAGGGATAACTCATGACATGGGGATGGAGGTCTGCAAAGAGAAAGGACCAACTAGGATATTCCGCAAAGGCCAAATGATCAAAGACTCTTGTGCTAGACCAAAAGTAAGAGATATCAAACTTGGCTTCCCCAAAGACAATGGCCCAAAAGGCCTTGACGTTACTGGCGAGAGGGATAAGAAGTGCTCCCCCTAGGGCGAGCCACCTCTTCTTACAAAGATATAAACAAAGAGAATAAAGGGAGGCACCAAAAAGACCTGCAATGGTTGCCAAAGAAAGAGCGTATCCAACCTCACCCTTGACTCCACTCATTTTGGCAAGATTAGAAAAGAAGTAATAACCCCAGTAGTAGTATTTCATGGGTTTACCAGCAAACCAGGGATCTAAAAAAGGTAAGGAATCATTCCTCAAGCTAAAATTAAAAATGGTGAAGTCCATAGGCTTTTCACCCCAAAAGAGTTCGGGGTGCAAAGAATAGAGGCAGAGGTAGAGAGTAAAGAGAATGAAGAAAATCATCTCTACTTTAATAATATGAGTTGAAAAGCCATTCATCAGATCAACGAGGTCATTTTCTTTTTTTAAGATAAAGTGGGGCACAATCATCAGAAGGAGTAGACTAAAAGACAAGGCCGCGTTTGAAAAATTAAGCACGCCAATATTAGTCCCCATCCAGTTGACATAATAAAGGAGAAGAAGAGAAAGAAGTTTTGAGAGACCGTAACCTCCGTCTGCTAAACCTTTAAAGCCTTGTTTGACGAGAGGAAAGATCAGTAGTCCCAAAAGACTGATGAGAAAGTACCAAAAGACTAGGCCAGAAAGTTCTAAAGCACTTAAGTGAAAAAAGAAGAGATTAAGAAGAAGCAAAGTCGGCCATGGCAAAAGAAAAGCGAGAAAGGCCTTTTTCATCAAGATCCGCCTTTCGATTTTCCTTCTTGGGCCAACTCGGAACACAGATCAGTAAAGGATTGAATACCTCTCTCTTTCATTAAAGAGGCCAAACGCTTACGCCAATCGAGAAGAAGGTCAGGCCCCTGATAGATAAACGCCGTATAAATTTGAGCAACCTTACCACCATCACGCCAAAAATCAACAAGATCACTAAACTCACTAATACCACCAACCCCAATAAACTCCTGAGGCGCAGCCTTGTCCATGACTTCCAAAACACGCCTACGCATTAAACGACCTTTTTCTTTGAGTAGACGGCCAGAAATCCCACCAACTCCTAGATCTTTTCGTATGGTTGTATTGGTGGCGATCAAACCGGCCAGCTTATAATCTGCTGCCAATTCAACAATGGCCGGCACATCATCAAGAGCAAGGTCAGGAGAAATTTTAAGGTAAAGAGGTGTGTTGAAATTCTTTCTTAAATCTGTAAGGGCATCGAAGATAGTTTTCAACGAGTTTATATTCTGAAGATCACGCAGTCCCGGCGTGTTGGGGGAGCTAACATTGACCACCAAATAACTTGAAACGGGAGCAAACTTTTCAAAGAGCTTTCGGTAATCTTCAGGTGCATTTTCAGCGGCCGTCACTTTATTCTTACCTAAGTTCACCCCTACGACTTTTCCATGGCGATCTGACTTCTCAAGGTTTTTAAAAATCTTCTCCATGCCTTCATTATTAAAGCCCATGCGATTAAGAAGGCTCTCCTCTTCTTTTAGGCGAAACATGCGCGGTTTTGGATTGCCCTCTTGAGGAAGAGGAGTCACAGTTCCCACCTCTACTGCACCAAAGGGAATGGAGGTAAAGAAGTCAATGGCCTCAGCATTCTTATCAAGGCCAGCAGCTAGCCCTACAGGAAAGGTCCAATCATTGCCATCTTTTAAAGTGTAACTAAAATCCAAGTCCTGACTTTCTTCTAAGAGGCGTTCATGAGCACCGAGAAAAGTGGCAAGACTCTCAGGAAATCGACTTAAAAGGGCCATGGATTGGTTGTGAGCGACTTCGGGATCTAACTGAAAAGCAACTCGCTTAAAAAGATTATAAATGCTCAAAGATTTTCCTTCTTAATAAAGCTGAACGAAGTCCCCTTCGACAACGGAGCCACCAGAATGAAGGATGGCGATAGCACCATCAGGTCCAAAGTAATCAATGATCTCCACCGTACCTTTGACCTCACCTTTAGACACCCCAATCAGGGCCCCTGTTTCGGGGTCAAAGATCTCCTGGCCTTCTGTTACAACTTTCAAAATATCGCTAATTTGAATACCTGATTTTCTACCGGCATTGATATAGATTTTATTGCCAATGATGCGAGCAACACGACCAACCCAATCGAGTTTGGTTGAGATCTCTAAAATTTTAGGAATACTTCTTCTCGCCGCAACTCGTACAGCATAGCGCAGAAGCTCTCGTCTATAAGTCAAACGACTTTCTCGGTCACCACTAAAGAGACGAAAAGTTGAGTCATCAGCATAACCACGAATGGTGTCGGTATAGATCTCTTTATTTGAGTTTACATCAAAGACCCGCACCTCAACCTTACTCTCTGTATAAGACTTGGTTTCACGGACAACCCCAATCTCATCTGTTTTTTCACGAATTCGTGCATCTTTCACACGACCAAAGACCACAAAGTTAAGACCGGCAACCTTGGCCTTTCTTGCAAGCTGAACTAGCTTGACTCCCCCACCAGCATAGATTTCTTTAGAAGAACCGAAGAGCTTATTGGCCATAGGGTCGATAATAAATTCACCTGTGCGAGAAAGCTCTCTTCGCAACTCCTCTGTCGCCGTGATCCCTAAATCTGGGCCACCATAGGGAGACTCGTTAAAGAAGGTCAAAAGGGCGACCTTCTTCTTCACACCGTTAAAATTTTGCCTTGGAGTATTTCTTGGTCTCTTGCCAGAAGCTCTTCTTTCAATAACAGGTGCCGTACAACTGACAAGAAAACACAGAAGGATGATCAGAACTCTTTTAGGACCAAAATTTAAAGCGGACAAGACTTACTCCTTAAGTAGCTTAAGTATTAGGCGCTTGGTCTTCGCTATCACTTTCTTGGACATCACCATTTTCTGGTGTCATCGGTGTGCCTTGACCACTTCCATCACCCTGCTTAATGAGGGCCATCTGAAAAACAGTTTCAGCACTTGGAAAGACAATCTTACGGTCAACTCCAAGGACAGTATTCTCCAAGCTCCGGATGATCGCCGTCATATCAGCATCATCACCCGCATACTCTAAGAGAATTTTAGCATTATTTGGTGTGAAACTTTTAATAGCAGGACTAAATTGCTTGGTAATGCCCTTATTACTGATCAATTTAATCAGGGATTGAAGCTCGGCCAAGTTGCCATACTCCACAACATCGAGAGTGACTGACTTGAGGGCACCTTTGGCCTGAATGATCGCCTCCCCTAAACTTTGAAAGCGAGTCAATGGCATTTGAAAAACAGCATTGGCCAGACCACTACTAATATCCTTGGCCTCCTCATAGGAATAGCTGCCACTTCTTTCATCAAAGTCTTCATGAACAAGAATCTTTTGATGGGCCAAATCGAGGAGAAGAAGATCGCCACTGATTTCAAACTCACGCTTTTTCACGTCTTCATTATCTTTGATTTTCTTGAGAGTGAAGCCTACTTTCATCCACAAAGAAGAAGCGAAGTCATTTGATAAAACCTCTGTCGCCTCTTCGGGTACAGCCGCTGGCTCTCCTTCACTCGCTGCAGGTGTAGAAGCTGTGCTTGCCACTAAGGCGACCCGCGCCTCATTATTCATACGACTAAAATCTTGAAGTTGACTTGTAAGGGCTTCATCAGCAAAGACAATGCGATCAACTTTTCCTTTAAGCTGGGCCTCAAGCTTTTCTCGCCAATGGTTTTTTAGGACTTCAGTAAAGTCCGATTTCACCTCAACACCGGTTTCATTCCACACAGTATCAACCAAATTAAAATCTGTGCTTAGGTAGAGAGTAGAAAAATGTCTCTCCGGGTTATCTGAGGTGAATTGCAGATAAATGCGGTGAAGCTCTTTTCGGTTCACCTTGGCCCTCAAGCGCAGGTAACGACTATTGGGAACCTGAGGTGAGCGACTCATTTTCTTGATAGAGTACTGAGGAATGGCCCGACTGAGGCGACCATAGCGGGCTTTGAGCACCAAACGCTTTCGTCTTAAGGCCTTTTGATAATCGGCTTTTTTTGGCGTCTTTCCCTCTTCCCCTATTCCATATTTCTTTTCCAGAGATTCTTTAATGGGAACAAAGTACTCTTGAAACTTCTCTTCATAACGACGCCAAAATTTATCCGAATCAAGACCCATTTCTTTCATTTCTTTATTAAAGACATCGCGAAAAGCACTTGAGAGAAGTTGCTTCTTTATGAAGCTAAGAGTGTCGTCATCACGAGAATAGAAACGGCCATCCCCTTCCACCATTTTGAGCTGGGCGTGAACAGAGAGGCAAAGTAACAGAGTCAGTAGCGCTGTGAATCCTTTCACGAGTGTTCCTTTATTAAATTTTCGCTCTATTGTACGACGTTTTCCCCATCTTCTAAACGACCATCCACAACAAATTGCACAGCATTCACATTAAAGACTTCGTTAATCTTTGCTGCCATCTGCGGCGTGGGATTGACCAAAAAGTCATCCCCTAATGGCATACGTGCCTTATCACTTTCTCCTTGGAAAATGACATGGGCCGGAACAGATCCACGATAACTCAGAAGTACTTGCTTAAAACGCTCAAGCTTAAAAGGAGGCAGTCCATCAATGGGCACATTGATGCGCACACCAGTCACGCGCTCTTCCGCTTGGTCCTTCATGCGGAGGATTTTACTGGGAAAGAATTTTCGGGGCTCCTCAGAGAGATTCACCTGACCATGCATGATGAGGGCCTCATCTGAACTTAGGATTTCTTCGTATTCGGCAAAGGTCTTAGGAAAGACAATACATTCAATTTTTCCAGAGAGGTCTTCAAGAGTAGCAAAGGCCATCTTGTCACCTTTCTTGGTCATGATTTGTTTGGAAGCGGTGATCATACCTGCGAGGGTCATATCCCGTTTTCCCTCACCTGGCATATCATTGAGTTCGGCAATTTCTTTAGAAGAGAGTTGCTTCATCACATCGCGGTAGCGATCAAGGGGGTGACCTGAAACAAAGATCCCCATAAGGCTTTGCTCATAGCCAAGCTTCTCACGGTCATCATAATCGGCCACTTCTTGAATATCCATACGCTGGCGAGTGGTGGCCTCATCCACAACTTCTGCTTCAAAAAGCGAAGTTTGACCAAGGGCCTTCTCTTCTTGCTTCTTAGCCGCGTAAGCAACAATGAGCTCAAGGTTTTCAGCAAGGGTCTTACGATTCATTTTCTCACAGGAATCAAAAGCCCCTACTTTAATGAGAGACTCAATCATCCTCTTATTCACTAGCTTGAGGTCAACCCTTTCACAGAAATCGATGAAACCTGTGTAAGGACCATTTTCTTCTCTCTCTTTAACGAGAGAGTTCACGGCATTTTCACCGACGTTTTTAACCGCGCCCATCCCAAAACGGATATTGGTATCAATAACATTGAAGTGCCATAGCGAATCATTCACATCGGGTGGCAAGACCTCAATATCGTAGTTGCGGGCATCGTTAATATAAATTGTAACTTTATCGGTATTTGAAAGTTCAGTAGAAAGGAGAGCTGCAAAGAAGGCCGCAGGATAGTAGTGCTTTAAGAAAGCTGTCTGATAAGCGATTACCGCATAGGCCACGGCGTGAGACTTATTAAAGCCGTATTCGGCAAAGTTGGCCATCAATTGGTAAAGATCTGAGGCCTTCTTCTCATCGTGACCACGCTCACGCGCGCCTTTAAGGAAGATTTCACGGTGTTCTTCAATGAGCTTAATTTTCTTCTTACCCATCGCCTTACGTAAAATATCCGCTTGGCCAAGAGAGTAGCCTGCAAGAACCTGAGCGATTTTCATCACCTGTTCTTGATAAACAACAACCCCATAGGTGTCTTTCAACACAGGCTCAACTTCAGGGAAAGGAAAGGTCATCTCCTTTCTGCCGTGTTTAATATCAATGAAGTCATCCACCATCCCCGAGTTCAGTGGACCCGGACGATAGAGGGCGTTAACGGCGGTAATATCTTCAAGATTATCAGGCTTAAGCTTCTTACAAAGTTCGATCATCCCCGAGGATTCAAGCTGGAAGACCCCAATGGTTTCTCCTCGAGAAACGAAATCATAAACTTCTTTGTCTTCCATATCGATGGACTCAATATCAAACTCTGGATCATGATCACGACGAATGAACTTCACGGCCTGATCTACGACCGTCAGGGTTTTAAGTCCAAGGAAGTCAAACTTCACCAGACCAATAAGTTCAGCAAAGTCCTTATCAAATTGAATAACCTTTTCGCCCTTGGCCCCCTTAAAAAGTGGACAGTATTCAACAAGAGGTTCGTTGGTGATCACAACCCCAGCCGCGTGAATACCGGCGTGGCGATAAAGTCCCTCAAGACGCTTTGAAATGGAAAAAATATGACGAATTTTAGGATCAGTTTCAATAAGCTCAGTGAGCTTAGGCTCCATCTCAAGTGCTTTATCAAGGGTGATGCCTATCTCATCGGGAATGAGTTTTGAAATCATGTTGGCTTCAGCAAAGCTAAGACCAAAAACTCGTGAGACATCTTTCACCACGGCCTTGGCCTGAAGCTTACCAAAGGTAATGATCTGACCAACTTTATCCTCGCCGTATTTCTGGGTCACATACTCAATAACTTTTGGCCTGCCATACTGACAAAAATCCACATCAAAGTCGGGCATGGAAATACGTTCAGGGTTAATAAACCTTTCAAAGAGGAGATCATAAGGAAGTGGGTTGATATTGGTGATATCCATAGCGTAGGCCACGATTGAACCCGCCCCAGAGCCTCGCCCTGGTCCCACAGGAATACCATTGTCCTTAGACCATTTGATGAAATCAGAAACGATGAGGAAGTAACCACAAAAGCC
This sequence comes from Bacteriovoracia bacterium, assembly GCA_030427595.1. Classification (GTDB taxonomy): domain Bacteria; phylum Bdellovibrionota; class Bacteriovoracia; order Bacteriovoracales; family Bacteriovoracaceae. The sequence goes on from JAUIBX010000029.1 coordinate 11,104, forward strand.
CATCTGCTTGATCATGTTCACTTCATACTCAAGACGTTCCATGTATTTAGGAAGCTGTTCCGTTTCCCAATTGTCCATCGCTACAAGCTTGGTGAAGTGAGGACCTCTAAAGCGCTCCTCTAAACCTTCACGGGCCATCCTTTCAAAGAACTCTTCAACACTCTCCCCGGTATCGATAGGAAAGTCAGGCAGATGATAAATTTGATTGCCGTTTTCATCAGTCCACTTAAGTTCCACATTACATTTGTCGGCAATTTCTAAAGTGGCATCACACGCCTGAGGAATGTGACTAAAGGCTTCACGCATTTTCTCAGGGGATTTAAAGTAGAACTCTTGCGAGGTCATGCGCATGCGGTTTTCATCGGCATAGGTCTTCCCCGTTTGCACACATAGAAGAACTTCCTGGGCCTGAGCATCCTCAGGAGTCATGTAGTGGCAGTCATTAGTCGCAACGAGGTTAATGCTATTCTCTTTGGCAAAGGCAATCACTTTCTCATTTACGATTTTTTGTTCAGGAATGCCGTTTTCTTGAATCTCAAGATAGAAGTCATCACCAAAAATTTCATGCAGCTTAGTGACGGCCTTGGTCGCCCTTTCATCTTGGTCAGTAAAGAAGTTGTAACCAACCTCACCTTTGAGACAGGCCGTCGTACAAATCAGGCCTTCACTATATTCTTTAAGAAGTTCAATATCCGCACGTGGCTTGTAGTAGAAGCCTTCAAGGTAGGCTTGGCTTAGAAGCTTACAGAGGTTTTTGTAACCGGTGTTATTCTTACAAAGAAGAATGAGGTGATGAATTTGTCTTGAGGATTCTTCAGCATCTTGCGAGCTAACAGACTTGGCCTTACGGGCCGACTTACGGTCAAAGCGACTTCCCGGTGTGAAATAAATTTCAGAACCGAGGATGGGTTTAATGCCTTCACTCTTACAGCGGTTATAAAAATCAATGGCCCCAAACATATTGCCATGATCCGTTTGAGCGATGGCCGGAACACCTTGCTCTTTGGCCTCTGCGATCAAATCTTTAAGGCGAATTGCCCCATCAAGAAGTGAGTATTGAGTATGAAGATGCAAATGGACGAAGGAATCAGGATGGGTTTCCAGTAAACTCATAGGGCTCCAAATGTCTCGGTTGTGCTGACCGGTCTCTAATTTAAATAATGCAGTGTTCGTGTGTTGATTCTATTATGACAAAAAAAGAGGACTTTGCCGAACTTAACGCGAGGCAAACTAACGATATATGACTAGGCACAAATGCTCTAAAGGGCGATAAATACGTATCAGGTGGCAGGTTACAGGGGGCAGGTTACAGGTTTACGCTGCGAGCAAAATATCTTTCACCCGCAACCCGCAACCCGCCACCTGTCCCCTGTTACCCGTTAAGGTACTCTCTTCAAAATATAGAGAAAGGGCGCATCGGCTTGCTTCGATGTTCCGTAAGTAATGCGCAGGTCCTCGTCTGTATAAACTTCATTGAGAACGCCGCGACCAAAGAAGAGTTTCACGACCCAGTTAGGGAGAACTTTCTTTAGACCTTCGAGCTGATCATTTTCGGCAAGCTCAGCAAGGTCGGTGTAACTTAGCCCACGTGGAGGGAAGGTTTTAATTCGGCGTAGTGAAGTAAAGCGCACGGGAAGCTTGACGCCGCCGCCAAGTTTGAATTCTCCTCTTAAGAGAGTTGTTCCACGAGACTTTCTGGTGTCTTCGTCGAGAACATTAGAGACGTTGTAGTAGTAACCCTCTTTAAAAACGACTTGATAGATCTTTGAAGTATCAAGGGTAGGATCAACAGTTCTATCATACTTACGATACTCATAAGGCCCCCATACCTGTTGCCAACGGCCATCGAGAAGATCGAGGCGCTCCTCGACAGGCGGTTGAGGGTTAAGCTCTATGAGCTTGTCGACATAAGGAACTAGAGTATTTTGAATTTTAAAATCTTGGTCCGGTTGACCTAGGTAGAACTCTGCAATCTTTAGGATTTCCTTCTTAAGCGAAGGCAAATCATTAAGACTCTCCACTGGTGTAAAGGTTTGGCCGAAAGCTGCTTGGCCTATAAGTAGAAGAGTTAAGAATAATCTTTTCATGGGTCCTCCAATAAGTTTTGTAGGCACACACTATAAAAGACTAGAAAAGGACACAAGAAAGCTTGAAAAAGTCCTACGAGACAATACTTGGACAAAAAAAAGCCCTCTAAAAAGAGGGCCTTTGAAGCAATTTATTTTAGTAAGTCTTAATCAACCACTTCGCAGAAGAGAGTTCCACGAGTTTGAGAGCGACAAGCATTAAGGGCCTGATCACATGCTCTTTGACGAGCTTCTTGATAGTTACGAGCACTTGCACTTTCAGTATATCTGTTACCAGTAGGACGACCTACACGACCGGCCATCATTTCAGCTGTACAGCTTGCGCTTACCATTCTTGGTGGTCTTGGTCTTGGGTCAGTGTCACGTGATGTCTTCACACAACGAGCTCTAGGTCCAACCCAATCATTGTCCCAACGAGGCAGGCTTTGCTTTCTTGCCAAATCATCAAGACACTCATTCTCTGCACGAACACATGCACGACGGCCAAAGCCTGAGTAAGTTTCACGCTCAAAACCAAAGCGAGTTTCAATTCTGAAGTCACAAGATTGAACTGGACGTGGCGCTCTTGTCTCCATGCCTTTTACACAGCGGTATTGCCATGGAGGGAACATATCTGATTTTTCTTCTTCACAAGCATCTTTAGCATCCTCACAAGCAAAGCGACCATATTCAGTCATCGTCTCTACTTGCTTATAAACGTACATATTACGACGCCAGTTATACTCTTCTTTTTCAAGGTGATAAGAACAGCTCGTTACGGTTCCGCCACCGATAGGTCCGCGATCAAAAATGATGTCACGGTCACGCCCTCTTTGAGCATTTGCCGACAATGAAGTCATTGCGACGACTAAAGTTAAAAGTGCTAATTTCATAGATTTCTCTCCCGGTTTTCTTATGAATATGCCTACCTAAGCGCATTGGGGTTTGGCGGACACTACCAAAATGAGCGCTAAGTGCAACAAAACCTTAGACAAATGGGGAATCTTTACGGCCTGGGTCAAAATGACCCTAGAATGGGTCTACCCTATCCCTTAATTTTTATTGTAAAAATCAGACGTTAGCGAAATGCAAAGACTTAGCGTTAGGTGCCGGATCTCAAATATCGGTGAAAGCGAAGGTGGGCATACTTTTTATCTATTATGCCCATTTGAGTTCTGCTGCTAGTCTTGGCAAATAAAAAGATGAAACATATTTCAAAGGTTCAAAATAAGGAGCGATAACAATGACAAAACCAAGAATTACGGTGGCCTACGGCGACGGTATTGGCCCAGAGATTATGACGGCAGTTCTCAAAATCATGGAAGCTGCTGGTGCTGAATTTGAAAAAGATGTCATCGAAATTGGTGAGAAGGCCTACCTTGCGGGGCACACCTCAGGCATTGCTCCAAAAGACTGGGAAACTATCGCTAAGAATAAGGTTCTTTTTAAAGCTCCTATTACGACACCTCAGGGTGGTGGTTATAAGAGTCTTAACGTCTCCATTCGTAAGACATTGGGACTTTTTGCTAACGTTCGTCCGGTGAAGGCCCTTCACCCCTATATCCCTACTCATCACCCCACTATCGATACGGTGATTGTGCGTGAAAATGAAGAAGACCTCTACGCGGGTATTGAGCACCGTCAGACCCCAGAAGTTTACCAGTGCTTAAAGCTCATCACTGAGCCTGGTAGTGAAAAGATCATCCGCTACGCCTTTGAGTTTGCCAAAAGCGCCGGTCGCAAAAAAGTTACCTGCATGATCAAAGACAATATTATGAAACTCACTGATGGAGTCTTTCACAAGATCTTTGATGAAGTGGCCAAAGAATATCCTGAAATTGAAGCTGACCACTATATTATCGATATCGGCATGGCCCGCTTTGCCAATAACCCAGAAATTTTTGATGTTGTGGTTCTCCCCAACCTCTATGGTGACATACTCAGTGACGTTGCCGCAGAAATTATGGGCTCCGTAGGCCTTGCTGGTTCTTCTAATATCGGTAGTGAATGTGCCATGTTTGAAGCGATTCACGGTTCAGCTCCTGATATTGCCGGTCAAAATGTCGCCAACCCTTCAGGTCTGATCAAGGGCGCCCTTCTGATGCTTGGTCATATTGGTCAACCCAAAGTTGCTGAGAAAATTGAGAATGCTTGGCTTAAAACAATTGAAGACGGCATTCACACCAGTGATATCTACTCTCCAGAAAAGAGTAAGAAAAAGGTCGGCACAGATGAATTCACCAAGGCCGTTATTGAGCGCCTGGGACAAAAACCAGAAAGCTTCAAAGAGGTAACTTATCCTGAAGAGAGTAAACCCATCCAAATTAAGGTAGAAAAGAAGCCTCTTCCTAAAAAGACCCTCGATGGCATTGACGTCTTTATTTGTGAAGAAAATAGAAACCCTGATGACCTAGGAAATAAGTTGAGGGAGCTTTCTGAAGGCTCTCCCCTTGAACTGGTGATCATCACCAATCGCGGTGTAAAAGTCTTCCCAGATGGCAATCCATTGACCTTCTGTACAGATCATTGGCGTTGTCGCTTCCAACCACGCCAAGGTTCAACGATTACCGCTAAAGACCTTATTGATCTGCAAGGAAAGATTACCGATGGCTCTCTTGAAGTGATCAAAACAGAAAACCTCTACCGCTTTGACGGTGAACTTGGCTATTCCCTAGGCCAAGGTCAGTAAAAACAATTTCAATTGTGCGTGGTCCTTAGGCCTTAGGCCAGGGACCACGAATTTGCACCACAGAACTCAAAGGCTCAGCACTACCGCCCTTTGGCCAGTGGCTGGTAAGCTCTTTTAAGCTCTTAGACTTTTCACCTGGGTGTTGCACAGATACGAATAAAGTTTCCCCATCAGGTGAAAAAGAAAGGCCTGTCAATTCAGCATCTTTTGGAGCTGAAGCCACCTGGATCACCTGACCGGCAGCTTTCCCTTTCATAGGAACATAATAAAGACCATTATTTTTAAATTTCGAATAAGGTGGCTTATTCATAGCATTGCCACTCATGTCGGTGGCAAACCACAGGTTACCGGCCTTATCAAAGGCCATATTGTCTGGACATGAGAAGTCCTCACCGCCAACAAGGAAGTCCTCTGCTTTAAAGATCATGCTGGCATGATTCCTTCCTGACTCACTAATTTTTAAAATAGAGCCATGAAAGTTTCCACGTGGTTTATTATTCGTGAGGCAAACAAAGACATCACCTGTTGCTGGGTTAATTTCAATATCTTCAGGTCGCGCCAAGGGAGTCGCGCCAAGAAGGCGACCGGCCTCACGACAATGGATCAAAACTTCGGTTTGATCTTTAAATTTTTCTTTAAGCTTTGGCTGTTTATCCCAAGACAAAGACATCCACTTTCCTTCTTTAACATTGGCGACAAAGAGTTCTCCTTCTTCCAAAGAGTCTGATTTTTTTGAGAGGAATTTATAGAGGAACTCATCGTTCTTATCATCCCCGGAATAGACGGCAACACGGCCATCGTTAGTGGGAATACATGTCGCACACTCATGGGAAAAGCGACCAAGGGCCGTAAGCTTTTTTGCGTCTCCGGTTTTTGGATTCACTTCAACTACCCAGCCATAGTGCTCTGGTGGATTTTGATAATATTTATCCCATTGAAGACGTGAAGGAATCATCTTCCTTTCGGGGAAAGTGCGCTCGCCGTAGTAGTCGTGATAGTTTTCCTCGCAAGTGAGGACAGTCTGCCAAGGAGTCACACCGCCTGCGCAATTAGCAAAGGTCCCTTCGGCAACCGTACTTCCTTCAATAGGGCGATCAGAAACTAGAGGGATTTTAGAATTGCCATTAAGACGTCGATTGTATTGGCTATTGTAAACGAGCTGCCATTTCTTACCCGATTTTTTGAGGTGAACCAGAGAGCCGCCTGTTGAGTAGCGCTCATGATCAATCATTTCTTTGGTGCGTTCCTGACCAGGTGTCCAGCGGGAACCCACAAGAATATCGGGGTACTCATGATTCACCCATAGAATTAACTCTTTATCGTTAAGAGCAATGGGTCTAGTGTAGTCGTTATTAGCGCCAAAAGAGTCCTTATCGGAAATCTTATCTTTGAAGCTTAAGACCAGGTCATACTCAAAGCCAGGGGCCAAAACGAAGTCATCGGCATCGGTGTAATCAATTCCCTTAAAGGGAGCTCCAGCATTACTCACCTTATTTTCGTCTTCCTTTTGACAAGCGACAAAAGCCGCTGGGCCCAGTGCCAATGTTGAACCACCTAGGAATTTTACGAAGTCGCGTCTGCTGTAACTCATGCTCTCTCCTCAAGCTTAAAATTTATGGGGATTTACCTACATGATTTTAGCAGAACTCCCTAGCCCCTTTGGTAAAGATTATGTTGGCCAAAACCTTGAAAATACTATCTGTTGGCTTGCCGCAAATGACTCGCAATGTTAAAAAGAGCTATGGCAAAGCTTACTGTGGCCAACATATTGTTATTATACATTTTTCTTACTAGTGTAGGGGCGACGGACAACACCCTTTCTATTAGCTTTGCCCCCGAAATCAGCACCAAATTCACTAATAAACAAATAAGAACCATTTATCGTGACCTGGATTTCCTTTCAAAAATGAAAGAATGGCGCGATTTTGATCCTGAAATCACCCGGGGTACAGACCTAGCAGGAGGCGCTTCAAATGACCTACTCCAGTGGCTAGGTGAAAGAGTGAAATATCTGGTGATCGGAAAGACAGGTGCCCTTCCTGCCTTCTATGCCAGTGATGAAACTCGCCTCTATCCTAATGGTGATACTTTTCCTGAAGCGATGGATAACCTCTTCATCGTTGAAAATCATAATCAGCAAACGATGATGGCCAATCTTGGTGTAAGTTACTACCTCTTTGGTAAGTCACGAAGACGCTTGATCTCACTCAATATCGCTGAGCACTTCCCCTTTGTTCCAGAGATTCTTGATATTACCAGTCCTCGGGTTGGCCTCATTGAAGTTAATAGGAGCTTCTTTAACAAAGAGAGTTCAATTACCGGTCTAGGAAATCGGCCTGCCGATAAGCTCCTTCGCCTCTCCTTTATTTTTCATGAAGGACGCCACAGCGATGGCCATGGGGAATCCCTTGGTTTTTTCCACTCAACTTGTCCTGCCGGTCATGATTATGCGGGTAGACTGGCCTGCGATACTCCTGCAAATGGAGCCTATCAAGTCAGTGCGACTTTCTTAAAGAAGTCGGCAGAGGTGTGTGAAAGTTGTGACGAAGCTTCAAAGGAAGCCTTAAGACTTGCCTACCTCGACGCAAGAAATCGTATCCTAGACCGCAAGATTCTTACTCCAGATCAACAAGAAACTCTCAATGAGCTTGAAAATAAACTCAATGAGCTTGTGCGTTCCATGCTTGCAAACTTCAATTCGGCGAGCGATCACCAGAAGAATATTCTCCTTGGAGAAATGGAAAACTTAGAAATACAAATTCATATCCTCAAAAATGGATTCCCAGCGAAAGTCTATTGGAAGTCAGCTCCTGAGGCCTTAGAATAAGACCATGAGTCCCAAACAGATTCGAGTTCTTCAAATATTCATTATTCTCTTTCTCTCTTCACTCACCCTCTATGTTCTTTTTCAAGAGGCAGAAAAGCCTATTGAAGAAACTCTTATTTTGACAGAGGATCCCCCCACTAAAGAGTCCCCAATAAAATCCAAAGAAAAGCCCAAAGAAGAGAAAGCATCTCAAACACGACAAAAGGACTCATTGGAACTCAATGAAAATCAAAAGAAAGCTCTTCAGCAGTTTGAAAGACGCGCTCAAGAAATACAGTCGAAACTTCCAAGAAAAGCTGACCTTCAAAAATTAGAAGACGACCAAGTCCACTCCATTCCTCAAGAACTGCTTCAAACAGGCCGTCAATTAGGCCAACTTAAGGAGATGGTCTTACGCTACCCTGACAACCCTGTCCTACAAGAACGGGCCAAGGAGTTTTACAAAAATTGTGCTGATGATGAGGGTTATCCCACGTCGATTAGATCCCTATGCCTCTTCAATCGCCTGCAATTGGCCAAGAATTCCGGTGAGGACTTTGATATATCACCCTATCCTCTTGAAATTAAAGAGCTTGTTCTCCAACTCAATCCCTTTCGCCAATAAGCTGACGGCCCCTTGATCCCGGCGAAAGTGGGTGTTAATTACAATACCATTGATTCTGGCGCTGATTGGCCTAATATGGCCTCAGGAGACCATATGGTGAAGATCCGATTGAGACGCAAGCGTGTGCCAAAGAATCAGGCGCAACTTGAATTCAATCTCGAAAGACCTATTGAAAGTGACCGCAACCTCCATCTCGGAGGCAGGAGCTTTTATTTCTTCGACTTTGATGACAATGTCGCTTACCTCACCACTCCTATCGTTATCTTTAATAAAGAAACGGGCAGCGAAAGAACTCTATCTTCAGGGGAATGGGCACGCTACCACCATCAAATTGGTAAGGCCGGTCCCTTTAAAAACTATTACGTTGATTACAATGATGAGACCGGAAGCTTTCGTTACTTTCGTGATCAAAAGCACAGTTTCATCGATAAGGTTGTACGAAGAAAGCAAACCTTCTTTAGTGATATTGAAAAGGCACTTGAACAGGCCGACTACTCTTGGAAAGCCCCCTCATGGAATTGCTTTTATCACGCGACTTTTAATCAAAGACCAACGTCGATCATCACCGCTAGAGGTCATCAAAAAGAAACCATTCAAGAAGGCATTGACCTCATTGTTAAGACCGGTCACCTGCCTCATAACCCCAACTATCTGAGTATCTACCCCGTTACCAACCCTGAGATTAGGGTAAAAGAACTTAAAGACCCTCAACTAGAGAAGTCTGTGGCAGACCTTAAGCGTGAGGCCATTAGCCAGAGTGTAGAGAAGGCCTTAGAGCTTTATGGCCACAACCCTCACCATCGTTTTGGTATGTCTGATGATGACCCTAAAAATGTGGAACTCATTACTGAAGAAATGAAGGTTCTTAAAAGAAGGTACCCAGAGATGTCCTTCTTCGTGATTCAAACCTTTGAAGATTCTTATGTGAAGACAGAGGTTCTAGAAAACCACACCAAAACGGCCAAACGTGGTCAAGGCTCCGCAACTCAAAAAGGCGAACAGCTCTCCCTGCTTTAACAAAAATCAAATTTAAAAGGGTTAATTTTGGTAGAAGCCCAAAATGTCTTCAACCAACTCCTGTTGAATCCACTTCTTGTGATTAATATGGAGAAGGCTTTTAGAGACTTTTCCATTATCATCTTCACACAAATGATAGGTGTAACTTACTGAAGACCAGAAGCCGTAGGTCGCTTCACGCTTGTAGCTGGTATCAAAGCCAGCAAGCATTGTGCCCATCTCATAAGAAGCAATTTCTTCGTCATTAGCACAAGTAATATTGCCCTGACCAAAGCGAAAAGACATAGAAGGCTTCCAGAGGCTTAAGCTCCAATCACCTAGATTTTCCATATCAGAGGCACTGATACGGCGAGGGTCTTCTGGATCGAGGAAGTCAAAGGCCTTATCCATCTGCTCTTGGTATTTCTGAGTAAGGGCACCATCGCTCTTTATAAGTTGAACGAGTGCCTTTTTAACTGCCATTTCAAGATCCTCTCCTCCATTAAAGTTAACAGTAAGGCTTTGACCAAAGCATAGCTGAGAGAGAAGAAGAAAGAAAATGAGGGCGCTAAATTTCATAGTTATATTCCAGTCTTATTTCTTAAAGAACGCAACGTACACCGGGCTGGCTACATTGCTCGAGGTTGGCCTGTTGGTCTAGGCATTGAAGCCTCATAGTAAGACCGGTCTTGGCCGTTAAATCATAGAGTGAATCAGAAAAAGTGTTGTGGATGCGGTACTTACCATCCTGACATAGGACTCTGGCCCTTTCAGCACACTTATCAAGTGAGCCTAAGCAGCTTACATCGTAGCCTTTTTGACCATCGGAGAGCTTAACCACCTCTACAGAGGCCGTTGAACAGGCGACAAACATCGTTAAACACGTCAGTAAAGTTCCAATATTTTTCATGAGCTGGATTTATCAAGTGCTACGACCAGCGTCAAGCATCGCTTTTAAAGTGGGTTTATTCTTTTAGGGTCTTAAGAGATAATAATTTCATGCGCTTGTGCCTCACTCTCACACTTTTTTCATGTCTTATCATGCCCTTAATGGCCCAAGAGCTTACACCAGCAACTCACCCCTCAGAAGACAAAGAAGTGGCGAGTGACTTGGCCATACAACGGGCAACAGAAGTCATGAACAATGCCCACCAAAGAGTGAGTTCAACTATTCTTCTTCTTTCCAACCGCATTGATTCCTTCTTTGGCTCACGACGAGGGGATGATGAGGCCAATGGCTCCCGCCTGCGCCTCTTCTATGATTCGACCTTTCGTCAAAACCAACGCTGGGATGACCGCATCGATGTCCGTTTCAGTTTGCGCCTACCCCAATTACAAAAGCTCATGAGAATTTCTTTTAGTAAGGAAGGAGGTAAAGGCCCGCCACCACCAACCAATGAGCCTAATGAGCCCAAAGATGAAGCTTCCCAAAAAGAAGCTCCGACAATGAAGCCTAACCTATCGGACCTTCTTCTCACCACCAATAAATGGAACTTTAATGTGAATACCGGGTTAAGAGTAGGTATTCCCCCCAATCCCTTTGCCAGGGCCCGACTTAGGCGAACAATGGTCTTCTTTAATACTCTTGAATTTAACCCCACTCAGGAGGCCACCTGGTTTCTAGAGCAAGGCTTTGGCCTCAACTTTACCCACGACCTTGATTACCCCATCAATCCGACCTTTCTTTTTAGGGTGGCCAACTCTGCTTTTTGGACAGACGAAACCGACCAGGTCACCACCACCCATGGCCCACAACTTTTTCAGCAGCTATCACAAAATCGTGCCCTCGCTTACTCCATTCAGGCCCAAGGGGTTGTTGAGAATTCTTACTACATCAACAACTACATCGGCTCCATTCAATACCGCCAACTGATTCACTCCAACTGGCTCTTTCTCGAACTTGTACCCGCGATAGAGTTTCCAAAGGCCGAAAGTTGGAATGAGGTCTACTCCTTCTTCTTGCGGCTGGAAGCGGTTTTTGGAACCATCTAAGTTCTAGACCAAGGTAAAATTCTTACTGATTCTTTCCACGAGCTCTAAGTCTCGAAAAATTCATGCCCTCTTCCCTGTAAAAACTTCAGGCATTTCTCTGCTCACGCCAATAATGTTTATGCTGCTCTCATTCATCAGCAGTGGAAAACCACTATTAATAAGGCCCGGACCATGATCCATCATTGCGTGCTCCGGGCCTTTCTGATAGAAAGCCTTCCATGACAGATACATCACTAGAAAAATTTAATGATCTTGATAGCTACAGTCCCAAAAAGTTGAGGACCCTAAGAAATAATCTCAACAACCGCTTGGCCCATTTTGCTGGACATGGTGACAAGGCAAAAGAGCTTAAACCTAGCCACAAACTCTATGGTCTTGATCAGAATCAATGCGAAGAGCTTCTTAAACAGGTGCGCGCGCAGCTCGCTCAACTTTAAGACGATAGAGCGTATTTCCAACAATACCTGCTAAGACAAAGAGAATGCCGATAACAGTGCTTTGAGAGAGGTTTTCTGAAAAGAAGACACTGCCACCAATAGCGGCCCACACCACACCCAAGTAACCTGCAATACTTACTACAGAACCTTCTCCAAGCTGATAGGCCCTGGTCATAAAGTACTGGGCAATTTGAACAAAGATTCCCACCCCAATGAGATAGAGCCATTCTTGCGAGGAAGGACTGACCCAATCGAGAGCGACCTTAGGGGAAATCAGGGGAATGGTAACCAAAGGGAAATAGAAAATAATGACAAGGGGATGTTCCCCACCGAGAGACTGAATTTTTCTGATGCATGTGTAGGCACAGGCGGCAAAGAAAGCAGCACTGACACCTACAATTACTGGCAACCAATCGCCTCCCGCAAAACCTTGAATGATCGCGACCCCTGCAAAGGAGAGACCGAAGAAGAGGTACTGACCGCGATAAAAGACCTCGCCAAGAAAGAGGGTTGTTAAAAGTGCTGTGAAGATTGGCGAGGTGTACTGGATGGTCACGGCCGTGGCCATGGGAATGAGATGAAGGGAGGTGAAGAAAAGGATTAAGGCAGTTGTGCCAAAGAGACCTCTTAAGAAGAGAAATTTACGATGAGTGCCCCAAGGGTTAACCTTAGCTATCTTAAGCTGAATAAGGCACAGTCCCATCGCTACCACTCCCCTAAAGAAAACAATTTGGGAGATGGGAATATCTCGACACAGCTTAACCATTAAACTCATCAGAAAGAAGAAGACTGAGGCCACGGCCATATGGCCGACACCACTTGTTCTTAAAGCACTCAGGGGAGTTACTCCCACTCAATAGTACCGGGAGGCTTACTGGTGATATCGTAAACTACGCGAGTCACCCCACGCACTTCATTGGTAATTCGGTTAGAAACACGAGAGAGGAAATCACGAGGGAGATCCGACCACGTTGCCGTCATGTAATCCGTCGTTGAAACTAGGCGCAAGCAAATAACCTCTTCATAGGCACGACCATCACCTTTTACACCAACAGTTTTTACAGGTAAGAGAACCGTGAAGGCCTGTGCGACAGACTCATAGACGTTAAAGGAATGCAGCTCCTCAAAGAGGATTTGATCTGACTCCCCCACTTTTCTGATGGATTCTTCTTTAAGCTCTCCAAGAACACGAATGCCAATCCCTGGACCAGGAAAAGGATGGCGGTAAACCCACTCATGTTTAAGACCAAGCTTTTCACCAATTTTTCGGCCTTCATCTTTAAAGAGATAACGAAGGGGCTCAAGAAGCTTAAGCTTCATCCTCTCCGGTAACCCTCCCACATTGTGGTGAGACTTTATAGTGACAGACTTCCCCCCTTTCTTATGGGGAGAAACACTTTCTATCACATCAGGATAGAGAGTTCCTTGAAGAAGATAAGAGAACTCAATACCGTGGTCTTTTTCAAAGGAGTGAACCTTTTCTTCAAAAACTTCAATAAAGGTATGGCCAATAATCTTTCTCTTCTCTTCGGGATCAGAAACGCCCTTAAGTTTAGAGAGGAAGGCCTCTTTAGCATCGATGATTTCAATATTAAGAGGAGTTTCCTTTTTAAGGGTTTCAATATGGCCATGGTCTTGAGGTCTCAACAAACCATG
>JAUIBX010000030.1 GCA_030427595.1 Bacteriovoracia bacterium
CTAAATAACTCAAAGCGGCAAGGAGAACGAGCTAAAGATGTACAATTTTCTCGCCCTTCGCTACCATGAGTAGGCGCTTTCAACCCTTATTGTGAAGAGGAGGCCCTTTGGCCAATCAACCTAGTAACACCCAAAAAGCTCATGCGGGATCGGAATCCGATGACTTCCATGATCCGGATCTCCTGGCGTTACAGAGTCGCTTTTTCAAGCACTTAAGGTCAAAGGGGCGCTCAACCAACACCCTCAAAAACTATAAGACCGACCTTCAGTGCTTCAATACCTACTTGGCCAAGGAAAAGAGCCGCCTTTCCATTGCCGATATGGATATCCCCCAGGTCAAACAATACGGCGCCTACCTTCAAAATAAATACAATTCAGATAATAGCCGACGCAGACGAGTGCAGGCCCTGCGCCTCTTCTTTGATTTTCTGGTGCAAGAAAAGGTGGTTGGCAGCAACCCCGTGCGCCAATTGCCAACCTCTCCAAAATTTCTGGATCGACCACGCCCTACAACCTTGGTTGACCTCAAAACCTTGTGGCAGTACCTCCTTGAAGAAGGCAGTTCCCGTCATTCCATGACGAAGCTTTTGGCCCATCGAAACCAGGTGATGGTTCTTCTGATCTTTAGTGGTGCCCTTAAGGTCAGTGACTTGGCCCAACTTAAGCGATCGCAAATCCACCTACCAAAGAACGAAGATGAGGATCCGCGGGTGATGCTGGTTCCACCAAAGCGGGACCCCTACTCGGTGCCTCTATGTCAGGCCTTCGTACCGGTCTATGAAGATTATCTCAAGCTACTCGATCAACAACTTCAGGCCCAAGGCCTAGAATTTGATCAGTTGCTCTTTAATGCCAATCCCTATCGCATTCTCTCTGGTGGCCTGTCCTCGCGTGGTATCGAAGTTATCTTTGAAGATTGGCGCAACCGTCTGATGGTGGAGGTGACAGCCAAGTCCCTCAGGCAGTCGGCTATTTTTCATTGGCTACAAAATAAAATTGAGGATGGCCTTATAAAAGAATGGATGGGGGTCGCCCCTTCCTACTCACTAAAACTTTATAAAGAGCATATCGATCATCATGTCTTCGATGATGCCTTCCTTTTAGAGTTCTACTATCATTATAAAAAGCATAACTATGAAAGAGCTTAATTTTCGATTTTGGTCACTTCCTGCCCTTATCACCTTGGTGTTCTTAAGTGGCTGCCAGCCTCTTGTCAGACCCATTGCAGGTAATTTCAACCTCAATATCTTAGAGGAGAAGAAAAACCTCTCAGAAGCAGCGAAGAAGCTTATTGATGAATCCTTCAAAGGCCTAAACCCTGACTGCACCGTTGATTTTCACGTCCATGCCGTAGGCCTAGGTGCAGAGGACACTGGCGCCTGGGTTAACCCAAAAATGCTTGATAAATTCTCACCCAAACACTACCTCAAATATAATGTCTATATGTCTGCCTCAGGGATAACCGATCTCAAAATGGCCGATCGCGAGTACCTAGACCGCCTAGTGACCCTTCTTAAGGCCGAGCCCCGACTAGGTCGAGCCCTCCTTTTCGCCTTTGATTACTTTCATGACGACAAAGGTAAAATCGTTAAGGAAAACTCCACTTTCTATATTCCTAACGATTATGTCCTCAAGGCGGCCAAGCTCTACCCTGAATTCTTTATCCCCGTGGCCTCCATTCACCCCTACCGTGCAGATGCGCTCTCAGAACTTGAAAGAGTTCACAAAGAAGGGGTGCGTTTCATTAAGTGGCTCCCCAATTCTCAGCATATCGATGCTCTTGATCAAAGAACCCTCACCTTTCTTAGTAAAATGAAAGAATGGGATATGACCCTTATCACTCACACTGGTGAGGAGAAGGCGGTTGAAGGTGAGGAGTTTCAAAAATTAGGAAATCCTCTACGCTTCAGGAAAGCCCTTGATCAGGGGACAAAGATTGTCATGGCCCACTTTGCCTCCCTTGGCATGTGTGAAGATCTCGACAATCCGGGCAGTGAAAAGAAGAGTTGTTTTGACCTCTTCTGGCGCTTAATGAAAGAGAAGCGCTATGGAAAGAATCTCTTTGGAGAAACAAGTGCCCTCACCCTCTATACTCGTTTAGGGAAGCCACTTAACACCCTCCTTGAAAACCCTCAGGTTTCATCAAGGGTCATTCATGGCAGTGACTACCCTCTTCCGGCCATCAATATACTCTACCGAACTAGTCAGTATGTTAAAGAAGGTTACATCCCGGAAAAAAATAAACAGGCCCTTAATGAGATTTACCGCTACAACCCTTTGCTTTACAATTTTGTGGTGAAAAGAAGTTTATCCCACCCTAAAACTGGAGCGAAATTGGACCCCTCTGTTTTTCATGGGAAAAGCTTAGTGGAGTGTCGTAAAAAGTAATGAGCGGGAAATCTTATACACCAGTTCGCATCACAACAATCAAAGCGGAAAGAACAGTTCCCTTTTCTGTTTATATTCATTTTAAAGAGCAGTATCTTGAATATGTAAAGCCGGGGATGAGTATTGAAAAGGATAAGTACAAGAAGCTTCGCCGCCAAAAGATTACTAAGTTCTATATCCTTGATGAACATGAAGGCTCCTATCAACAATTCTTGGATTCCTTCTTAGAGCAGACCCTTAACTCCGAAACAGCTTCTGTTGAAGAAAAGGCCGAGGCCGTCACCGGCCAAAGCGAAACGGCCCTTGACCGTATGGGTGATGATCCAGGTAATGAAACCAACTTTGACATGACCAGAAAGGCCGCCAAAAACCTACAGAAACTTATTTTTGAAAACCCTGAGGCCCTAAGCCGTGTCTTTGGTCAAGATTCTGATGCCTCCCCCATTATTCAGCACTCTATTAATGTGGCCGTCCTCGCCATAAAGTTTGCTCAGAGAAAGAAAATCTCTGAGGAAGATATTGATTGGCTTTCAACGGCGGCACTAATGCACGATATTGGTGTCATGCAATTTGAAAAAGACGATCAACAGCTTTTTAATAAACCCAAAGCTGAGCTGACCCCTGCTGATAAGATAAAGTACTATGAGCACTGCAAAGGCGTTGTGCAACTCTTGGCCGAAAGACCTTATATTAATGCTCAGGTCATCGAGCTTATCGAAAGCCATGAAGAAAACCTTCAAGGCTCTGGCCCTCTCAAGAAGGCCAAGCTTACCCCAGCTCAAGAAATTCTTAGCCTCGTGAATGCCTACGACAAGAAGATTCTTACCAAAGAAATTACTCCTGCTGCGGCCATCAAGGAATTAATGATAGATGAGCTGGGTAATTACAACCTAGAACTTCTCAACGACTTCAAAGCCTTTCTTAAAGAACAAAAAGTTATCTAAAATTAGGAAGCGCGACCAAATTGATTAATGAGGCGATCAAGCTCGGCCGTAGTCGTTTTGCCTTTCGCCTTGGCGCCTTTCGCTTCTTTTTCATCAAAGGCACAAGAAGCCCTTTCGATATGCTTAAACTTGGCGGCCAACCACTCAAGACGGCCTTTAAAGGCCTCTACATTAAAGTCGTGGGACTCACTGCCTTCGCGCAAATTGGTAAGAAGAACTTCAACTAAGTCACACAGATCAAAGAGTATCCCGCCTGATACCTCTTGGAGAGGCTGCTCACCAACTTGAGAAGCTTTATAGCCAATGATTTTTCCCATTTGGCATAAATCTCCTAGGTCTTGAAGCCCAAGAGTTTTAGAGGCGCCCATAATACGATCAATTGTCTGGCCAAACTTTTCTAAGTATTCGGGCTTTTCTGGATGATCTTCAAATTCATCAAGAGTATCTCTTAACTCTTCTATGAGTTCATCAGACTCATCACAAAATTCAATAACTATTTCTTTCATATCCGGATCATTTAAATCAATCATCCTCTACTCCTATGCTGCACTTTCTTGGTCGTTACTGGTGCTTTGTTCCATATTTTTAAAACGTAAGGTTCCTCTTTGAGTTGTCACAAGAGTACCAATATCAATAACAGAGACAATTTGCTCATTGATAGTTACAGTTCCCATGAGTCCTTCTCTATCGGAAAAGGTTGTTTCCACCGGCTCATGTGAGACTGCAATATCTTGCAACTCTTCAATGATGGCACCAAAGAGTTTATCGTCATGACGTGCTACCAAGACATTCATCTTAAAATCTTTTTCAGCTATGTCCTCTAGGGTTTGGTCCGACATGCCTAATAGACCTTCAATATGAAGAAGCGGAAGACTCATACCTCGATAACGAACGAGCCCCTTATCACCACTGAATTGGATTTCCTTACTTGAAATCTCTTCAAGTCTATACACATTATCAAGAGGTAGGGCACAGTTTGGCATGCGATTTAGAGAGAAGCGCATAAACTCGTGAATATCTTCATTAACGACTTTATTATCTAGGAACTGGCTGGTCTCATCTTCATTAGAGTTTTCAATACCGTAACGATTCGCGATTCCCTTGCAATCAATGATCATGCTCAATGCACCATCATCCGCAAAGGTGGTTCCTAGGTATTCTTGGATATCAAAGTGACCGCTGAGCTTTTTCACAACAATCTCTTCAATATCCTCAATGGCATCAACCATAATTCCGTAGCGAAAACCTTCCCCTTTCACAATCACGATATTTTGCATATCAAGCTCATGAGCATTGATAGTCTGGCCATCACTCAAACCTAAAGTGCTCCCTAGATTAATGAGAGGACAGAGGATGTCGTGGTGCTTAAGAACAAGACTTCCATTGGCCTCATGAATTTGTTGCATCTTTTTACTGCGATCAAAGAGGACCACTTCATCCACATCATCTAAAGGAATATTAAAGCGGGTTCCTTCTGAACACACCATGAGGGACTTAATAATAAGAATAGATCTTGGTACTGGAATAACGAGAATGAACTTGGTTCCTCTCCCCACCTCAGAGTCGATAAGGATTTTGCCTCCAAAATCTTCAATCGAACTTCTCACCATGTCCATACCAACACCACGGCCAGAAACACTTGTCACCTCAGTATTGGTAGAAAAGCCAGATTCAAAAATGATCGAGTAAATACGCTGATCACTCATATGACTTAGTTCTTGCTCAGTGAAAAGACCTTTTTCAATTGCCTTTCTTTTGAGCATATCTTTATTTAAGCCTTTTCCATCATCGATAATTTCAACAATATAGTTTTCACCGGTCTCATAGCTATTAAGAACGAGGCTACCTACTTCAGGTTTACCTGCAGCGAGACGATCTTCCTTGCCTTCAATTCCATGATCAACGCCATTTCGTAGAAGGTGAACAAGAGCACCATTAAGAAGTTTGGCCACGCTGGTATCAACTTGAAGATCATCACCCATAATCTGAAAGTCGACTTCCTTATTTAAGACAGCACAAGAATCTCGAACGACTCGTCTCATTGGTCTATAGACAGTCTCTATACTTACCTTCTTCATTTCTGAAATTTGATTTTGAAGAATAGCCGAAACCTTTTGCATTTCAAGCATAGATTCACCGAGGTGCTCAACATCATTGTCACCGGGAAGTTTATCTTGAATTTTTGTAAGGGTTTTAAAAATAGAATTTCTGATGACTGTTAGTTCTCCAGACATTTCTAAGAAATGAGCGAGTAAACTCTCACTAACAGTAACTTTTTCATCTTTATCTTTTGGCTTCTCCTTCTTAGCGGCGACTTGAACATCCCCACCAGAGGCTTCAACACCTCCCTGGTTTTGAGGTTGAACGGCCGGAGCATCACTTGAAAAGTCTTGCGAGAAAACCTTCGCCCTTTCTTCCAAGTCGGAAGGAAAGATCTTAAAGGTTTCAGCTAGGGAGTAAAGTGCTTTAAGCTGATCTAGTCCTACAAGGAGAACATCTATTACCTTTCTAGTAACCGAAATTTGATTTTCTTTTACTGAGGTGATGAGGTCTTCATACTGGTGGGCATAACCACTGATCTCAGTAAGGCCTAAGCAACTACTTGTTCCTTTGATTGTGTGTAACAAGCGAAAGTAAGTGTTAATGGCCTTTACATCATGGGGATCTTCCTCTAGAGAAAGAATCAAGTCCTCAATCTCTTCTAACATGGGTTTTGTTTCTTGGAGAAACTCCGTGATCATTTCACGGTCTTCCATGATACTTTCGATTTGTTCCTTTGCTTCATTTTCTAGGAGCTCAACAATTTGAGACTCTTCTACTGGCTTTTCAACAAAGCGACTAATACGAAGCTTCATCCCCTGTGTTGCCATCTCTTTGTCGTAAAAACCAGTTACCATCGCAAAGGGAGTATCAATATCATTTTCTAGGAGCTGACGTCTTACATCAAAGCCGTTATATTCAGGCATTTTAAAGTCTGAAATAATGAGAGCGATGGTTGGTGAATTCACTTTAACATACTCGATGGCGGCCTTTGGATCAGTGAACTTGATGCAGTCAAACTGATCTTCGGGAACAAAGGACTCATAGAGTTCCAGAATATTTTCCTCGTCATCAATTAGAACTATTTTAAAAATATCGCTCATAAAAAACACCTGTAGCTAGTGAATAGACTTCACTAAAATATCGGTATTTAGGGAAAAATTTTGAGGATTTGAGGAAATTAAATGATCTTAATTTTCTTCTCAAGTAATGGGATTTCGCCTAGTTGCATCTCTAATACCGCCTCAAGGCTCTTCACATCGAGGGGCTTCTTAAAGACATCATAAAAGCCTAGGGTACGCAATTTGACGGTTTCATCAGCATCAAAGTCTGAGCCTGAGAGAAGATAACACGCACAATGATTCATGAGCTTAACTTCAGAAACTTTAACAATAAGGTCCTCTCCTGTGAGATCGGGCATATTGTAGTCTAAAAAAACAATCTCTGGTTTAAGCTCTACTAAGGCCTCAAGGGCTTCTGAAGGATCCATGAAAGTATGAACTTCAACGTCATAGGGACGAAACTTTTTAGCTGTCGACTTTAGGACAAACTTATCATCATCAATTAGAAAAACTTTCGCCACTTTACTCATAAAATTCCTTACCAATCCTTATCGACTTGCTACGATATGCACTTTAGGCTGACTTATATCAGCCCTCTTTTACGTAACAAAAGGCCTTACCAAGCTCTTTTTGTGTCATTGGGATATCGACACCAATGAGAGATTCCCCTGCTCCCATGAACATAAGACCACCGGGTTTAAGAGCGTCACATACTTTGGCCAAAATCTTTCTCTTATTATCCATATCCTGATAGATCAGAACATTTCTGATAAAAATAATGTGATATTGAGTCAGAGGAAAGTTATCTGTAAGAAGGTTTAAACTTTTAAAAGAAATTCTCTTTAATAAACTGGGATCAATTTTCCAGCTCTCCTCTTCCTGAGTAAAGTATTTGATAAGAAGATTGGCAGGTAGACCTCTTTGAACCTCAAGACCTGTGTACACCCCCGACTGGGCCTTCTTTAAGGCCTCTGAAGAGATATCGCTCGCCTCCAACCTCACCTTATCAAGATTGAAGTTATCACCAAAACTATCAAGGGCCATCAATAAACTTAAGGGCTCTTGCCCAGTGGAACACGCCGCCGACCAGAAGTTATAAGAGAGGTCGTTAGGGAACTTCTCCTTAAGGTAGGACATACCTTCCTTAGCAAACGCCTTAAAAGGCTTAAGATCGCGCATAAAGTAAGTTTCATTATTGGTGCACAAATCGATCAGAGTGGTATGCATCTCTGGTGTAATTTTTTGAATGTAGAGATGATAGAGTTCTGAAACGTCTTTAAGATCAAACTCTTTTATCAAAGTATTAAATCGTGCATCGAGACGGTAATAATCCTGTTCTTTATAGAGGATACCCGTGTGCTTATAAACATATTCACTAAAGAATTTATAGACTTCTGGTTCGGCCATAACTCACCCTTAATCACAAACCATTTCAATTTTATTTTCAAGAATATCAGCAGTAAAAGGCTTCATGATGTAATCTACAGCACCATTTTTTAGGGCCTCTTGAATCTTTTCTGGTTTATTCTCAGTCGTCATCATAACAATTGGTGCCTTACAAAAGGAATCACTGGTATTCTTTTGCAAGAATTGGAGTCCATCCATCACAGGCATATTCCAATCAAGTAGAACCAACTCCAAATCAGGATTGGCAGCCACTTTCTCAACGCCATCCTGACCATTTTCGGCCCACACGGCATCATGGCCTAAATCCTTAAGCATTTGACTCACCATCATAAAAATAGGTTTTGAATCATCAACAACTAATACTTTCATGCAGACCTCTTCATATAAGACATAACAGTTTTTAAATTTTTCAAATACATTTCTTTATACTCTGCTTTCGCTAACAGCTGAGCTTCCCCTCGCCCTTCAGCGATGCATTTACGAAATTCCCATAAGAGTTCAAGCATATCAGAGGGACATTGGCGCCAATCTTCTGGCTCCTCACTGTCACTATTGAGAAGATGACTCATCATATTCCCATAGGGCTCAAGAAGTTTTACTTGAAATGAAAACTCATTAATTTTAACGAGAGAAAGAATCTTAACGATATATTCATAGAGCGATTCAAGATCGCGTTTTTTTCCTTTTAAGCGAAAGCGGTTCGCCGTCACAAAGAGTTCACTTTGAAGAGAGTCATCATAGAAATCCAAATACTCCGAGAGAGCTGGACCACCGGCTTCTTCACTGTGCCCTTGGTGATTGCTACTACCTGAGTCCTCTTGATTTTCTTGCGGGTTTTCTTGTGAATTCTCTTGCACCTCCTCTTGGGAAGTGTCTTCAGATGCCCCTGTTTGACCTTCTAGTTGGGCCAAGAGCTCTGGGTCTACATCTTGAACGGCCATGAGACTTTCTAGGGCTGCAGCAGAAATCCCGCCTCCACCAGAAGGAGGTGTGACAGACTCGACCTTCTCTTCATTTGCTGGAGCTTCTGGTTCTTCTTTCGCAACAGAAACAGCAGGAGCTTCAGATACAGGCGCTGCCTTTTCTAACTTAGACTCATAAGTCTCTTTAACACTCGCATAATCTCTCAATATCTGATCGTATTGTTCTCTTTTAAGGAGGCCACTTTGAATGAAGATATCACCAAGGCTCTTCGATTGGAGGTTTTGTTTATTAAGAAAGTCGATCAATTCCTCTTCAGATAGAATATTTTTCATCTTTAGCATTTCAAAGAAAGAGCAATTTTTCTTTGCTCCTTCAATTAAAAGATCGTAGAGCTGATCAGAAGATCTTTTCTCACTCTCTAAGAGAACACGCACCAAAGAAGGCATGGATTCCATTTGCTCCATCACCGCTTTTAAGGCCTGCTCTTTTGTTAAATGTCCTTGTTCAACAATGTACTCTAAAAACACGTCTATAACCTCGCATTAATAGAATTAATAAGTTCGGAAACGCCTTCAAGTTTAACTTCTTGGGCGACTCCCGTTTTTTTAACAGCTCCTGGCATACCAAATACAGTACAGGAGTTTTCATCCTGAAAGAAGTTGTAGCTTCCCCTTTCCGAGAGTTTCTTAACTCCCTCTGCGCCATCATCACCCATGCCAGTTAAAACAAAAGAGGCCACCTGCTCTTTGAAGTTTTCAGCGACACTTTCAAAAAGACAATTTGCTGCTGGTCTCACATAACAGACCTTCTCTTTTTGATTGAGATCAATCGTTAAATCGGGCTTAAGGACCATGTGATAATCACCGGGTGCAATATAACAAACACCAGGTTCGAGACGATCACCGGGCTTACCTTCTTTGACAGCGTAGCCTGGTGAAATATTAGTCAACATTTCAGCTAACTTTTCAGTAAAAACAGGTGGCATATGTTGAACCAATAAAATGGGCACATTTGAAGCGTGTTTTTCTAATTTTCTAAAGACTTTAGAAAGGGCATCAGGTCCCCCAGTAGAACTTGCCATGACAATCATTCTTGGCTTCTTTGCCATGGAAATCAACTTTTCAGGTTGTCCCCCATCTGAAGCAGAAGATGTTTCCACACTCTCCTCTTTTGCCGGAGTGGGAAGAGGTCTCTTTCTTCTGACCTTAAAAGCCTCAATCTTTGGCAATAGACTATGCCTGATCATGTCTAAGCTCTTATCAATGCTATTGGCGCCACCCGACTCTTCTTTGGTGACGAAATCATTCGCCCCACTTGAAAGCGCATCGATAGTTTTCTCAGCGCCTTTCGTTGTCAGACCACTAAAGACAATAATGGGAACGTCTTTATTAAAAGCACGAATTTCTTTGATGGTTGCCATTCCGTCTAGGATGGGCATTTCCATATCAAGAGTAATGAGATCAACTTCATTCCCCTTTTTGAGAAAGTCGACTGCCAGTTGACCATTAGAAAGGGCATCCACGATTTGGATGCCCTCTATTTCACCTAAGGCCTGTTTTATGGCCATTCGAAAAACAACAGAGTCGTCAACGATGAGAACCTTCATTACACGTCTACTTTAGCAACGAAACTCTCAAGGTCTTTAGAAATATCCGCAATAAGCTTAGAAGCCTCCTGTGCTTTAATGGCATCACGTCCAGTATTTGAAGCTGCTTCACTTACTTGTGCGATATTTTCATTAATTTGCTTAACACCTTCAGCGGATTCAGTGACAATTCTTGTCACTTCATTAGTTGTGGCCGCCTGCTCTTCAACAGAGGCTGCGATATTTCCAGCATAGCCATTGATTTTTTCAATCGCCTCACGAATTTGGCCAATCGCCTCAACAGCACCCTTTGTATCTGTTTGGATATTTTCAATTCTCTTAGTGATGTCTTGAGTTGCCGTTCCCGTTTGCTTAGCAAGCTCTTTTACCTCATTCGCAACAACCGCGAATCCCTTACCAGCTTCCCCTGCCCTGGCAGCTTCAATCGTAGCGTTTAGAGCAAGAAGGTTGGTTTGTTGAGCAATTGAAGAAATCACCTTAATCACATTTCCAATATCCATCGAAGATTCCCCGAGCTTACCAATGATCTCATCAGTTGAACTGGCCATCTTCATCGCTTCATTTGATAGACTTGAAGC
Source organism: Bacteriovoracia bacterium (assembly GCA_030427595.1). GTDB lineage: Bacteria > Bdellovibrionota > Bacteriovoracia > Bacteriovoracales > Bacteriovoracaceae. The sequence goes on from JAUIBX010000030.1 coordinate 10,949, forward strand.
TTCATTGGTTGTCTTGGTGATCTCTTTAATGGCGGCAACCATTTCTTCCATATTAGAAGCAACGGTTTGAACTCCAGCATTAACCTCTTCAGAAGCTGCTGAAGCCGTATTAGACTGAGCACTTGTCTCCTCAGCTGAGGCAGAAAGACTCGCTGAAACATCTTCAAGAACTGTAGCATTGGCAGAAAGATCGGTGCCTGACCTTTTCAGAGCTTCAACAAGCTCGTACTTCGTTGTTACAACATCCCAAGTCACCATGGCCCCAAGGTATTCACCCTTCTTCCCTGTAACAGCATTGATATTGAGGTCAAGCTTTTCAGGACCAAGCTGAATAATCGCACGGTGAGGAAGGTTGGCCGGATTACTAATAATCCTTTGTTGCATTTCCGGGTTCTTGTGGAAGATATCAATCTTTTGACCAGGAATATCACTTACCTTAACAGGTAGGTACTGCTCCAAGGTACTTAGAGTATTCACAGAGGCCTCATTGATCGTCACAATGACACCCTCGGGATCACACATCATGGTGTTAAGAGCAGATTTTTCAACCATGCTATTAGCACGGGCCATGGCCTCTTCAGTTTTAAGCTTTTCAGTAACAACTTCCCAAGTCACCATAGGACCAACGTAGTTATTATCCTTATCCATAATCGCAGATACTAGAAGGTCGAGTTTCTCAGGCCCAAGCTGAATAATCGCACGGTGAGGTAGGTTACTTGGGTTGGCGATAATCTTTCTCTGAACATCTGGATTCTTGTGGAACCAGTCAATAGAGTTACCAACAAGATTTTCAACCTTATCAGGAAGGTATTGCTCAAGACCTTTAAGAGTATTGAAACTATTATCGTTCATATAGAGCAATTTGCCTTCAGCATCAGCAAGCATCGTATTGATAGGAGAAAGCTTAATCATATTTTGGGCCTGAACCATAGACTGCTCTGCTTTAATCTGTTCAGTAACAATTTCCCAGGTCATCATGGGTCCAGCATAATCACCTTTATCATCAAAGACAGCGGTGACATTGATTCTTAGCTTTTCTTCACCATAAGTCACAACGGCCGTGTGAGGAAGATTAGCTGGGTTGGCAATAATTTGTCTGGCATGAGCAGGATCTTGTTGAAACCAAGCAATAGAGTTTCCTACCAAATTAGACACCTTATCAGGAAGGTGCTCTTCAATGAGCTTTAAACCGGCCACTGATGCTTGGTTCATGTACAACAGGGTTCCTTCTGGGTCTGCAAACATCATACGGGCAGGAGCCTGATCCAACATACTAAAGTTGGGAAGACTGCTTTCTTTTACTTCTGATAATTTCTTTGCCTCGGTCATAGGAACTCCTTCTTCTATTACCTATAAAATAATATTTTTTAATTTGCTTTCTTTTCTACCTTAATATCCAAAATCTTTTCTAAGCTGAGTAAAGTCAGGAGATTATCCTGAAGCTTAAATACTCCACGAATATATTTCTTCAGATTTTCATCGATGGTATCAGGCGTATCCTCAAAGGATGTATTTTCTATATCCATAACATCCATAATCTCGTCCACGACAAGAGAATAAAGGCTATCCCCCCAGCGCACGATGATATTCATATATTCATCACTATCTTCTTTGCGGGGCAGGCCAAAGAGAACTCGTAAGTTAATGGCCGTGACAATCTGGCCACGCAAATTAATAAGACCATCTACATACTCAGGACCTAGAGGAACAGGTGTCACCTTTTGAGGCTTAACAACCTCCTGAACTTCAAGAACCGGAATTGCGTACTGACCATCCATGATCTTAAAACCACATAGCTGGCTAGTATCTCCCGATAAAACCGCCTCGATAATACTGTCTTGAACGGCCTCTTCCATGGCTCCTCCCTAACTCAAGCACTTCCCAAGTGTTTCTAAAACTTCTCTCTTATTGAGCTTCTCTAAGTGATAGCTGAATCCAGCACTCAGGCCAGTTTCTCTATCCTTATCACCAACCTTTGTTGAGACAGCAATTATAGGTACACTTTTGTTTATTGATCGGATTTCTTCAGAAAATTCGTAACCGTTTAACATCGGCATTTCGATGTCGGTAATAATCGCCTGAATATCTTCATTTTGCTTAAAGGCAATTAAACCTTCTTCACCATTATGGGCCATAATCACATCAAGGCCCGCTTCTCTCAACATATCTTCTTGTACTCTACGGTAGAGAGGACTATCGTCAACAACTAAAACCTTCCCCTTTAGTCGAATATCGATTTCCCCACCAAAGACCTTCTTCCCTACCTCAGTGGAGGCGACCATTTTGTAAATATCAAGAAGGGTAATAAGCTTGTCGTTAATATAAATTGTTCCCAAAAGACCTGAGCGATCGATGGTTTCTGTTTCAAGAGCGGTCTCACTAAAAGCGATATCAATAATCTCCTGGACCACAAAACCAAAATTAACACCATTTACTGCTGTTACAATACAATTGAGCTTTCCCTGTTCTGCACTCTCAAGACGGCTCTTGCCTCTTAAACTAAGGATCGCTTCGATATTAAGTAGAGGCATCGATGATCCTCTATAACGGATAAGGGACTGCTCCCCTGCCCATTCAATCTGGCCCGGATCAAATTCCTCTAAACGACTGATGAGGCTAAGAGGGATGCCATAAGTTCTTCCATCACCTAAATTAAAGAGAACCACTTCAATTGAGTCATAATCCACTTTCTGTGCCTGGATAACATCAGTCATATCTGCACTACTATCAGCATCTTTAGAGTCTACTTGATTATAGAAACCGAAAGCATCAATAATGAGTGCTACTCGCCCATCGCCCATAATTGTAGAGCCAGCATAGTAGGACATACTCTTTAGAGCACGATCGAGAGGCTTAACAACGATCTCTTGGGTATCGAGAATATTATCGACGATGAGGCCGTAGGTCTTCCCCTCGGCCTTAAGGACAATGATATTGAGGAAGTACACTTCCTCTTCGTTCTTATCCAGCTTTAGGACCTCATTTAGGCGAACAATGGGAATCAATTCACCTCGAAGACGAAAGAACTCACGCCCATGAAGTTTTTCAATTTTATGGAAGTCCTCAGACTCGAGCATTACCAGCTCAACCAAGTTCTTTTGATGAATAGCAAAAGTCTCTTCGCCCGATTCAATAACCAGCGCCGGTACGATGGCCAAGGTGAGAGGAATCTTCAAACGAAAAGTTGTTCCCTTCCCTTCTTTTGATTCAACATCAACCTCTCCCCCAATTTTTTCAATATTACTTTTCACAACGTCCATCCCAACACCACGACCAGAGATATTGGTGACCTGTTCAGCAGTTGAAAAGCCAGGATGAAAAATAAGAGAGTGAATTTTAGACTTCGTATAATTGGCAATTTCTTCTTGAGTTAAAATGCCCTTCTCAATCGCCTTCGCCTTTACTCTTTCACTATTAATACCAGCGCCATCATCACTAATTTCGATAATGACCTGGCCTCCCTCATGGTAGGCCTTAATTTCGAGTAGACCTTCTGGGTTTTTACCAGCGGCCTCCCTACCCTGCGGACTTTCAAGGCCGTGATCAAGACTATTACGAATGAGGTGGGTCATAGGATCTTTAATAACCTCTAGAAGAGTTTTATCAAGTTCTGTTTCTTGACCAACAATATTGAGGCGAACCTTCTTTCCTTGTGAACGGCTTAGGTCTCTCACAATCCTTTCAAACTTATTAAAAACAGAGCCCACAGGCTGCATTCTCGTGGTCATAATATCTGTTTGCAACTCTGTTGTAATGGTATTAAGTTGCTGGGCGTAGCGATTGAGGTCAGAATCATCTTTAACCTTAGAGTACTGAAGAATCTGGTTTCTTGTGATGACCAACTCTCCCACGACATTCATAATTTTATCAAGAAGGTTCACATTAACCCGCACGATACTATCTGCAATTTGTGGTCTTGCAGCAGCACTCTTTTCACCGGCCTGAGCAGGAGCTTGAGGCTTCACTTCATTACTATTTTTCTTAGGCAAAGGAACAACATTTTCAGCGACCTGTGTGGGCTCTTCTTTGGTAATGCTTTCAGTAGAGCTTTCATTCGATAACTCTTGTGTATATGAAGCGATCGGATCAACCTGCCCAAGACCCTCATCTTTCACAAGAACTTCACCAGCAATAAGGTTGACCTCTTGAACTTTATTAAGACGGCTCATCAGTGAAGAAATATCATGATCTCCTTCTGAGCCACTCGCTTCAATATCTTTTAAAAGAATAAGGCAAAGATCAAAGCTCTCCAAGAAGAGATCAAAAATATCGGTGGTAATTTTTAAAGTGCCGTCTCTTACAAAATCAAGAATAGACTCTACGGTATGAGTAATTTCTTGAAGTTTAGCAAGACCAAGAAAACTAGCAGAACCTTTAAGGGTATGTATTTTACGATAAATCGCATTGAGAAGTTCACTATCGTCTGGATTGCGTTCAAAAACCGCGAGATCATCATTAATGCTCGAAAGGTTTTCGAAGGATTCAACTAGGAATTCTTGAAGGATGGCTTGTTGAGCGTCGGACATTATATATCTCTAGGTTAAATTTTTTAACTTTGTCACAAATATTCTAACAAAAATCCAACTAGGAACTAGTAGGAAAATGAAGAAAAGAAGATAACTTTAAATAAAAGAAAACTAAAAGAGGAGGTCTTAAAACCTCCTCTTTTACATTGATTTATAATCTGTATTTTTCTTAAGGAAAGATTTTTTCAATCTTCTCTTGGAGGGTCTCTGGCTTAAATGGCTTAACAACGAAATTTGAAACACCGGCCTGAACGACCTTAACAACATTACTCTGCTCAGCTTCTGCCGTAACCATAAGAAATGGTGTGTCTTTTATCCCTTCCGTACCTCTGACCTTAATAAGAAGGTCTAGACCAGACATTTTAGGCATGTTCCAGTCACTCACAATGAATTCAAAAGGTTCACCACTCTCTTGAGCCTGCTGAATCATAGGCCAAGCAGTGGCTCCATCATCAGCTTCAGAAACATTAGTAAAGCCAATTTGCTTGAGCATTTTGGTAATAATTTTTCTCATCGTCATCATATCATCAATAACAATGGTCTTCATGTTTGGATTAATAGGCATATTTCCTCCTCATTATTATTCTAAAAAACTTTTAAAAATGCTTCTAATGGTTTTTTAAAATTTCCTTTATTAAATCTTTCTTGAAATTCACTTTTTATAGCATCCATGTCTACGTCATTAGCACTCTTGCCATAGATATGCTCAGCGAGTTCACTTGCCATAATAAAAATACAGCTAAGGGGTAAGATCGACAGAGCACCGAGGCCGCGTGGAAAACCAGATTGATCAGGTAATTCATGGTGTTGCATCACGATCGTATCCACATCAGCAAAAATATTCTCGCCCTCTGAAACCATTTTGGCAGCCTCACCGGGGTGACTTTTAATGATTTCAATTTCCTTTTCGGAAAGACCCATTTCCTTAGCCTGGGAAAGTGTGTGCACCTTGGCCAAGTTATTTTTAGGAAGTGAAACATCATGAAGGAGAGCGGCCATGCTCAACTTCTCAAGGGCCTGATTGTTACCCCAACTTGTGCCCATACAGATTTGACCGGCCAGATAGCTCACGAGCAGGCTATGCTCAGAGATGTAGTCACCTCCGCGCATAATCCTTTTAAGAAGAAGTTCCAGCTTAGGTAATTTCTTAAGAGTTTTAAGATTGGACTCCACACTCTTTTTTACTTTGTTGGCCGTATTGGCCGTCACGCCAAATTGTTTGGCGAAGTCTAGGGTATGATTAAACGCTGCAAGCTCAGCGACTGCCCTCACATCAGGTGGTAGGTTCTGGGCCTTTTCAAGTTTATCTAAGACAAGATGACCAAATTGCTGCTCAAACATCTCAAAGTGTTCATTCTCAATGAAGAGGTATTTCTTCCCACGGTCTTCATACCTCTTTATAAAGCTACTTTCATAGGAATCATTACCATTAATCAACTTAATATACTTCTTGGGGCTAAGCTGAATATAAACATCACAACAAACTTTTTGAAAGTTATAGAAGCGCTTGATTTTAATTCTCTTAAAACGCTCCATATCGTATTCCATCTCAGAAGAAGACTCGCCTTCCTCCTTCGACTTACCTTTATCTTTTTTCTTTGCTTGGTTTTGTTTTCTTATGGTCTCCCATGCATCACCACCAGGCTTACCATAATCGAGAGTATCACCCTCTTGAGGGTTAAATTCCTTCTTTAAAGACCAATCTGCTTCACCTTCTTGTCCAGCACCGCCTACACTTCCCCAATCTGCTTCTTCTTCACCACTATCTTTAAAATCTTTCTTTAGTGACCAGTCAGCTTCACCCTCTTGGCCTTGTCCGGTAAGACTGCCCCAATCTCCCTCTTGCTCACCGCCTTTCTTTTTAAGACCTAATGACCAATCCGCAGAGCCCTCTTTAGCGTGACCTTTCTTTGCGGTATCCCAATCAAAAGATGAGCTATCTTTTGAATTGGAAGACTCATACTTTCCATTAGCGATGTCATCCCATTCATCATCAAAGTTGACCTCTTCTTCCTCATCATCTTGCTTGAGATGTTTACCACTGGGAGGCTGGCTATTTTGAACAATGGGCCGATTTTCTTTTATTTCTGTTTTAATTTGCAGAATTTTATCGATAACGGGAAAGAATTGATCATCACGAAAGGGCTTCGGTACGAAAGCATTAAGAGGGCTTCTTTGTAAGACCTCCTGAACAACCATCGTTTCTTGATTATCTTTCTCGCTTAGCCAAACAAAGGGAATCATTTTCTTATGAGAATCGAGATAATCAACAATGAGGTGACCTCCCCCTCCTGGCATTTGAACTTCACTAATCACAAAGTCCACGTCATCATCAAAACCTAAGATAGAAAGGGCTTCATTACCGCTACTGGCCTCCATGATCTCGCAATCGAGACCTGCCTCTAAGAGCATGGAAACGTAATCCCTCACTTCAGGATCACTATCAGCATATAAAACCTTCACTAAGCTTATGACTCCTTAAGCTTCATAGTCTTCGTAACTGAGCTCAATATAGAAAGTGCCAAACTTACACTCTAGTGGTGTCGTTATAGTCACAACTTTTTCTTGGGCCTTAATTTCATGGTTTTTGCCATGGACGGAAGTTGGAATAGACATCTCAATAAGGTAACCTGCTTCAGATAAAATCTTCTTAGCATTGCCCATAGTAATATTGGCAATCTCCATACCCACATCAGAGATTTCATCATTAAATTCTGTAAATTCTTCCATAAGCATCGCACTTGCGGCCTTAAGGTAAGATTCCTCTGGCCAGCTTAAAACTAAACTCCCTTTAAATTTCTTTTGAACACTACCACCTTCATAAGTACCATTGATGCCCATAATGGATGAGTAATCACCATAGCTCTTCTTTCCATCTTTAAAAGTTGGCTTTTGCGGGTTGATTTCTGTTCCCATCATCGTCGAATAAACTTCTTTGATAGCATCAATAAAAGGCTTACAAAATTCTAGGTATCTTTTATTAAATTCAGTCATCCAAATTACTCCATAAAAACAGTCTACTTAAACAAAGTTAATCTTCACCATTTTAACCGTTTCTGTATTCTTTCCAATGGCCAATGTGGTGTTTCATGATGAATTTAAAGAAGAATTAATTCGAAAATTTTAGAAGAGATAAGTCATGCGACCTAAGAAAGAATCATTGGAGCGGTAAGGTGTCCAAAAGGAGTACTCACTAGGAGCGTTAAGAACTTGTAGGTCCAAACCTACTAAGAAATGGCGAGACCATTGATAATTTGTACGCGCCAAGAACCCCATATCTTGAGTTTTTAGATCATATTTATAATCCATCATTATATTAAAAGAGTCTGTCACATCCCAATTAAGATCAAAGCCTACCGCTTGGCGCCAGCGAGGTTTCTTGGCAAAGATGTTAGTATCAACAACATCCCCTTCCACCAATTGCATACCATTAAGACTCCATTGAACGAAATCAAAATGACCTTTAACCGAAGCCGAAGCATAGGAAACTCTTTCATAAACAGGTTGAATTTTTAATGACTCAAACTGATCAAAAACGGTGTCTGTTCCACGATCAGGAATGATGGAATCATAATTAGCATGAACTGAGATTCCCCTATCTTTCTGACCAGAAAAACTATAGCTGTAGCCACTCCCCCAAAAAGTATGGGAGTTCACAAAAGGCTTGGCCTGAACAACGGCCCTCTCGATATCTGTTTGCTCATAATAACCAGTCGCAACCAAACGAATACCTGGCTCTGGTTTATAACCTAAGTAGCCGCGCCACTCATGGTGATCATTATGAAAAGCAATGCGGGTAGCATATGACTCTTGAAGAGCAATTTCTTCAGCCTGAGGATAAATAACATCGTAGAAAACGGGAACCTGACTACCTCTAAAGCGAGCAAAGCGCGGAGGTGGATTACTCCACTCATTTCGACCAACAATCTCACCACCATCAGCGGTAAAAGTTGGGTTCACTTGAGGAACATTGATAGCAGAGCCAAAGACCAAAAAAGAGAAGTACTTTGTTTTTCTCTCAAAGTGAAAACCAAATGATCCCTCTCGATCGGTTTCAAGAAGATTGAAATTCTTTAGAGAGTTGATCTCACCCATGGCCCAAAAACGATCGTTCGGTTGCCAATCAATTATTTTTCGGCCTAGCGTAAATTCGCTACGACCAATATTTCGAGAAATATAGGCCTCAGGCAGACTGTACATAAGACCACGATCGCCTGTGTATTGGCGTAAACTTCCGTCATAGACGAAGTCCCAACGACCATTTTCCCTTTTTTCAGAGAAATCCAACTGAATAAAATTGTTATCCACACCAGTATCAACAGGAGTGTTAATACGCTGGAATTGCCCTACAGTAAGGGCCCCTGAAGAATAGGCCGCTTGAGCAGTAAGGAAGAATATGCCTAAAGACATTCTTTTTATCATCAAACTTATCTTAGCCTGAAAGATGGGCGTTAAGAAAGGAAAGAATGAATTACCCTAGGGGCAGACACTTCTGATTATTTCACTCAGGAATAAAATCCCATGGAAGCGCCATTTTCCAAAACTAGGTTAATTCCCATAAAATAATAGAGGTATGGCAACAGAGATGATTTTGTCACGTAGGGATAAACTAGCACAATTTTTTAAGAGCAACTGGCAGCGCAAGCGCTGGATGGTCAACCTGACTTTTGCCTCCATCTTTGTTGGTGTTAGTCTTATTACTCTCCCTTCCTGTGGCCTTAGTGATGATGCTCCTGCGGATGCGGGCGTTTTTGATCTCGATAACCTAAACGGTGGTTGTGACCTCAATACCGAAAATCTTAATAATATCCTCGATCAAGATGTAAGCGCAGATATCAACTGCCTTGAAACAAACCTCGATCAATTTGTTCAATTTGTCCGTAGAGAAAACTCTAACTACATCGGCCGTCTTGAACTAAATAAATTCATTGATAAATTCTTCCCAGAAAGTAAAGAAGTCGCACGCGATCTTCTTAAGCTGGTTTATGACCTTAATACCATTCTTTTAAGAGACCCCAAGGACCAGCTTGCTATCGATAAACTCGACAAACTCTTTGAACTCTTTCGTATCGTTAACAATCAAGGCCGTGCCTTCAATAGGACTCTAAAAGGTCTCGATGAAGAGACTTATTGGCAAAGAAGATTACAAATTTTTAGAGACCTTGAAGAGCTGGTCCGCTCTGTTCTCAAAGTTATTGTTTTTGAAACAGATGTAAACCCTGTACTAAAAATCACCGACTTCATCGAAGAACTTAAGGGTATCCTAGACCTCAATGATGAACAGCTCAATGTGGAGAAGGTGAAATCCTTTCTCTTTGCCAAACGTCTTATTATTGGTGGTGAAGCCGAGAGTTTAAGCTCTAATGAGCTGATCTCCCTTCTTGATCGCACCTCTGACCTCGTTCTTCTAGGAATGGATACTCTCTTTGTTAAAGGTAAGAAGTTTAATGGTAAGAATGAAGAGTACTTCTTCTATTACGACATTGTTAACGAACTCAAAGAAAATTTTTACCCTCATAAAGACACTGACCTCATCCTCAAGCATGAGGATCTTTTAAATGTCGCTGATATCTTCTTAGGCGATCAATACAATGTTAAAAATCTTGATCAAAGTATCCAAAATATCAAAGAAAAGTTCTTTGGTGGTGCGCCAGATGAATATGTCTTTAGAGATGTCATGACTGTGACCAACTGGGGCCTAGAGTTTGCTGGAATGCTCTACTTCAATGACCTCACCTATGAACATTACCAAAGTCAACTCTCCTCACCTAAGGCCATTAGTGGTCTCACTCTTCCCAAAATGGAAAATTACAGTGTCTTTCCTGAATGGATGATCTCTCGCCTTTGGACTAACTTTAACTACATCTCCAGTAACTACCGCTTCTTTCACGATGATGATGGCAAATCCCACTTCTTTAACTACTACAAGCGCTATAAATCAGGCTTTCAAATGGCCAGTATGCTCCGTTGGGTCATTAGTAGAGTGGTTCAGGTTTATGGTCATTTTCCTGAAGGTAAGAGAAGAAAAGAAGCTGACCAAGCCGACTTCACTCGCCTCTTTAAAGACCTTGAAGGAGCCGCAAGAGAGCTGGGTCTTTGGCCAGAAGAATTAGAAAAATTTGTCAGCGAAGCAATTGCTAGTGCCGACCTCTTTATGTATCACTCAGATGGTAATGACTCTGCTTCTGCTGAGGAATTTACGGAGTATGCAATCAACGCCCTTCACGGTTTTAAAGTCGCAGACAAAGTTCATGTCAAATTACAGCGCTACTGTGACCTCTTGGGTGAAGATGGTCAGTCTTTTACAGTCTCTTGCTTTCGCGAGTACTTTCTTCATGCATTCTTTAATGAACTGAAATATGAGCGCTACTATGACAAACTTTATGAGTACCTCAATCTTAATGGCACAGATGAAGTAAGAAAGTATGTGATCAACGTAGAACTCTACTCCCGCGTTGACCCCAGTCCTGATGTGCCGATTTCTAAGGAAGACCTCAACAGAATTCTTGTTATCCTCACCAACTTAGAGTCAGCTTATCTGCGCTTTGATATTGATAAGGATGGGATTCTTAATCGAGGTGAACTCGACCTTGCCTTCCTGGTATTCAAAAACCTTGTTATCAAAGTGGCCGGTCTACCACCTAATGCAGATGGACTCTATAAGAGTATTTTCCTCTATCTTGTTAAGCATATGGAAGTGCCCTCGGCAGTACAACTCGGATGGTTTCACCTCTTTGGCAAGAAAAAGAATATCACCTCAAGCCGTTATAATATTTCGGCCATCTTAAAGAACTTCACTATCGAATAATGGTTTTAACAAACTTCTTCAGATAACAATAAAGAAGTCTTCCTTCTTCATGCGAACTTGAGGGCCATAGATTCCATTATCAGCACGTTTGCCAACAGAGAAGATCATGCAAACTTCACTTCCCTTTTCTTGTCCGAGCTCTCCCAAAACTTCCCGCACGCGCACCTCATCAAAGCCCTCCATTGGACAGGTATCGTAGCCTTGAGCGCGAATGGAGAGCATAAAGTTTTCACATCCAAGAGCTGTAGACTTATGGGCCCATACCCTCATATCGGCCTGTGAAGTGGGGCCTCTCGGAGTTGGCTTTAAAAGTCCTCTAAAGAAAATGACTATTTTTTTGATAAGGCCTTTTAAACCAAAAGGTCCTTGTCCATAGGCCAAAGGAACAATTTTTTCATAGTAAGCAAAAGCGCCTTTTGGGGCGTCGTTCTCTTTGAGAACATGGATCATTTCCTTTTGAACTTTTGACCAACTCTTGGTGCGTGCTAAGGCCACGACTAATTCAGGTGCAGTGCGCGCTGCCGATTGCCCTAGGCACGCCCTTACTAATTCTTTTTTCTTTTGTGGGCTCTTTACCCATACAAAACGCCAAGGTTGTAAATTAGAGCTATTTGGCGCTAGAAGTGCGTGCTCAACGGCCTTGTGAATAACCTCTTCAGGAACGGGCTCATCTCTATATACTCGTACACTACGGCGAGAACGAATAACCTTATCGAACTCTTTGTCATCAATTTCTGGAGCAGCTTCTCGATAATCAATATCAGGAATTTTAGTGAGAATGTCTTCCTTCATAGGTTACCTCTTCTTTAACAATTTCAGTTATTCTAAGGCCGGCCTAAGCCTTTTTAAAGACTAGAGTGACAGTTGTCCCATGAATTTTAGTATCACTGGGGTTGGCCTCATCCATTTGACGACTTTCAACGATCACTTGACCATTATAAAGCTCCATATATGACTTAACGAGGTAAAGCCCATAGCCTGTTCCCGTCTCACCTTGAGTTCCAGGTCGACTCTGAATTCCTCTATTTTCATTAAAGGCCATCAAATTATCAGGGGCCATGCCACGACCATAATCTCGAATTTTTAGGTGAACAAACTTCCCTTTATCTTCGGAAGTAATTCTTACCCTTTCTCCTTCAAAGCTAAATTTGATCGCATTGGAGATGATATTGCTAAGAACCTCGTTAACAAGAGAAACCTTTTCTGCCATAACCACAAAATCACGACCAGTCTCAATGACAAGCTTTACATTCTTCTTATCGAGAACCTCTTCAAACATTTGGGAGCACTGCTCGAGAACCTTTTGCAAAGAAACTTCAGCAAGACCAATAGAGCGATAATTGTGGCTAATATTCATTTCCTGCTCACGATGAAACGTGATGATCTCCCTTATTTTAGAGACACCAAAATTAATTTTTGACCAGGCCTTATCTTCTCGCTTTTCAAACATCTCAGGCTTTGAGGCCTTCATATCTGTATAGTGTTGAATGAGATTGAGAGGATTAGCAATATCATGCAAGAGAACTCGAACCAGGCGCTCATACTCTCGCTTACCTTGGGCCAAAATGAAGGCCTCTTTCTTTTCCCTATCCAAAATAGAGACTTTATAGGCAAGACCCCAAGAGACGATGAGCATCTCCAAGAGATTGCCCCACATCACTCCATGACTGGTAAGAAAGTTTCTCGGAATTAAACTGGTGTAGTGAGCAAAGTACATGAGCGCCCCTACAAACATAAAGAGCCATGATGTCAGGTAGAAGCGGGCCAGGGTATGGCCTTTCCTTAAAGCGACAAACGCCGTACCAATCATCATAAGAATGCCTGAGGGAAGCATAATATCAATAAGGGTCCCAAGCTTGGCACCACCAAAGAACTTATCCCATGGGCCTAATGAAGCCAAAAAGATAAAGAGGGTTATCGCCCCTATCACCAGCATGACCTTGACTCCTCTTGG
>JAUIBX010000256.1 GCA_030427595.1 Bacteriovoracia bacterium
AGGGAAAGTTCACACTTTTGCTATTAACAAAAGGACCAAATCCTATTCCTGAACCTGCAGGCCAGTTATGGCCAAGACCATTATTTTCAATGAGGCTTACCAATTTTTGGTCGGCCTTCTTATAAAGTGTGCCTCGCCCTTCAAGACGAGTACCTGGAAGAGTTGATAAATCGAAACTCTCTTCCTTGTCGCTGCCATAGAGTTCGGCCAAAGCCTGAGCATTTCTACGGTTGTAGTCGGTATCAACAATGAAGTCATTATCACCAAAGATAACGGCGGCCACCTGAGTTTGCAGATGAGAACTTTTATTTTGGGCAAGGCTTAAGCAATTCCTTTTAATTTCAGAAACACTTAACTTTGTCGAAGTAATATCAGAGGCCATGCTTCCCACAGAAGGAGCTGCATTAAGACCAACTCCTGCAATAACTTCAGGGGCTAAACAGGCCTGCACCATGGCCAGGCCACCACCGGAACTTAAACCTGAAAGGTAGATTTGATGGGGGTTTACGGCGTAGAGACCCTTGATGTGATCAATCAGCTTAAGGATAAATTGATTGTGACCACGGTCTCTTTTGTGACCTAGACCATAGTAGTCCCAGCAGCCCGCATAGACGCCACCATCAGGAACTTCAGGGATAGCAATATAAACTTGGTTTTCATCCGCGGCCGTTTCCCAGTTGCCGTGATCTTTAAGCACACTGCCCTTTTGGGCACAGCCATGCAGATTGATCATTAAAGCTTTTTGGGAGTTAGCTCTTTTACTCTTTTGCGGGCGATAGAAATGAACTTTAGAGCCTTCAAAATCAAAACTCGTCCAAGAGCCGGTGGCCGTGTTAGCGGACAATTCAAGACCAGTTAACACCAAAACAAAAGCAAGTGTGAGCTTTAAAAAATGTGAAAGGTGTAAACGACCAATAACCACAGGGGCTCCTTAACCTCAGAGCTTGGGTAGAAATTATAAATCTACCCAGTGCCGAGACTTGGTCATTTTTGTACGCACGTACAATTTTGTCAATACGGTCGCTCTCTTTTTTGGTCAATTTTCTTTGACCCTTTAACCAAAGAGAATAAACGCTTAGCGCAACTTCTTCATGCGCTTTTCAAGGTCTGTCCCCGTCCTAAAGATAAGGTGCACAGGGGTATTATCGAGCTCAAAAGTACGCCTCAGACCGTTTCTCAGGTACCTCTTATAGTTCTCAGGGATACCACGGGAACGATTGGTGAAGAAGAGAAAGGTCGGTGGACCAGACTTCACCTGAGAGACATATTTGACCTTGAGGCGCTTTCCACCAGAACGGTTTACCACCACCGGGTTTCTCTCTAATAGCGAGAAGACGTAGCGGTTGAGCTCACCTGTCGCCACCATTTTACAGCGCACCAAGATGGTCTTCACCATGATTTTCTTTAAACGAGATAGGCCAGTTTTATTCTTTGCTGAGATCGGAACAATGTCACAGAAGTTTAACCAAGGAACTTGATAGCGAAGATCCTCAAGCCACTCTTTTCTTTCCTTATCCCCCTTGATCTTATCCTTAATAAGATCAACTTTATTCATACAAACAATAACGGACTTGCCTTTTTCAAGGGCGATATCCATGAGGCGACGGTCTTGATGACCAATGCCCTTTGTCGCATCAATCATAAAGAGAACAATGTCACTTTCAGTAATACAACGAAGAGAACGGTAAACAGACTGACTCTCCACGAAGTCTTTGATAGAGGACTTCTTACGAATACCCGCTGTATCTACCAGGTGAATAGAGCGCCAGTAGCTGCCTTCATCAACTTCTTCAGCTTCGACAGATTCTTCCAGTTCCTCTTCAGAAGAACCATCCTCTTCACTAAAGAGCTGTTCATTAAGACGGGCCGTCATCTCTTGATCATCATTAGGATCAGGCGCCTCTTCACTTTCTTCTGTGTCATTCATGAGGAAGGACTCTCCTTCAGCTTCGAGGGCCAACTCTTCACTATCAAATCCGGCAAACTCATCCTCCTCATCCATGAAGAATTCACTCTGGTCAGAGACTTCCTCTTCAAGAAGGTAGGAATCCACGATGCGAGAATAAACATCGGGGTTATTACTTCGAAATTCTTCATATTGCTGAAAGAGCAAGCGATCATTCTTATTATTACCAGTGAGACCAAGACCGAGGCCTTTGGCCTGCTTTCCAAAATAGAGGTCAAAGTAACCTTCAATCGGGTCAACTGTTGTTCCCGGAATGTCACTCACGAGGGCCCTTTCTGCGCCAACCAGCTGATTGAGAAGAGTTGACTTACCAGCATTAGGTGCACCAATGAGAGCAAAGCGTGCGACCACATCCTCTCGCGGAGTAATGCCTTTAGAAAGAGCACTCTCTTCAACAACCTTCTTTTGAAATTCTAGAGCTTCTCTATGAATACATTCCTTCACTTCAGTAAGCCCTCTATTGTGAGCAGCTGAAATAAGATAGTAATCGTCGACAGGAATTTGGTAGAAATCAACTTCGCTACCGGCCTGTTTATCACTGTCATACTTATTCATGATCAACCAAAACTTCTTGCCCTGAGAGCGAATAAAGTTGGCGATATCCTGATCATAGGGGAGAGCCCCTTCCCTAACATCAACGACCATTAAAACCAAGTCAGATTCTTGGATTGCGGTCTTTGCATGACCAGTCATAATATTAAAGAATTTGTCTCGATTACTTTCAGTCTCCTCGATCTTCTCAGGATAAAAACCACCAGTGTCCACGAGGATGATATCACTCGCGTTCTCATCACCGAGGGCATTGATTGTTGCAATACCATAGTGACGATCCCGAGTAACTCCAGGCTCATCAAAGGTTATCGATTTATGTTGCTGGCCCATAAGCGCATTAAAGAGAGAGGACTTACCCACGTTGGGTCTCCCAATAAGGGACACAACCATATTGCGTCCAGGGCGTTTATTATTTTGCGTTGTCATAACGGTACTCCAAGTACTTATTCTTCTTATTTATCCTATGGCCTTTGTTAAGACTTATTACGCCACACACGAGCTGAGTTATGAGCACGTGGAAGACCAATTTCTTCTAGGACAAAATTATTCTTAAACCATTTGGGAGACACTTTTACGTGAAGGTTGAGGTGAACCTTACCGCCCGTCATGGCCTCAATCTTTTGACGTGAGCGCACACCAATTTCTTTAATCATTGAGCCTTTTGAACCCACAACAATGGCCCGTTGAGAGGGACGATTCACGAGGATGGACGCCGAGATATGAGACTGACGATCCTGGCCCTTATCGGCCACGTCTTTAAACTCATCAATTAAAACAGCGACTTCATAAGGAATCTCGTCTTTTAACATTTGAAAGGCCTGCTCACGAATATATTCAGAAGCGAAGAAGCGCTCATTCTTATTAGAAACCGAACCATCGAGATAGAGGTGTGGTCCCGGCTGGGCGGCATCACACAGAGCTCCTGTAAGCTCATGCAGATTAGTCCCCTCTTTGGAAGAAATCATAAAGTATTTCTCTGCCGCAGGAATGAGCTCTTGAATAGTTTCAAATACCGCATCAAGAGGAAGATTCTCAGCGTTTTCTATGCGGTCAGTTTTTGTAAAAACAATCCAAGTGCGATCGAGTTCTTTTTCCATTAGATCAAGAAAGTCTTTTACCTGAGGTAGAACTTCTTTAGTGAGATCGATCAAAAGAAGGTTAAGATCAACCCCCTCCGTACCTTCGCGAGCCTGTTCATTAAGTCTCTTATTAAACTCCATGCTTGAGCGGTGAACCCCCGGAGTGTCGACTAAAACAACTTCAGTGTGATCCACAGTAAAAACGCAATGAAACTTATTTCGCGTTGTTTGGGGTTTCTTCGTCACAACAGAGAGATCAAGACCAAGGAGGTAGTTGATCATCGAGCTCTTGCCCACATTGGGGGCACCGAGGACAGAAACCATAATAGATTTATTGTGCGGATGTTGATTCGTTAAAAGCATATTATTCTCCTGGCGTAGGCCTATATTTCCTGTATCTTTTCAATTGAGTGGTGAACGAGAGCAGAGCGGGCCGCGGCCACTTCTGCCTTTTTCTTCGAGGGACCATGGCCCTCGCCTAATATTTTTTCATTCAAGCGAACATGACATTGAAACCCCTCTCCCTTTTCCTGACAGGAGTATTGAGGAGTCACTTTAAAGTGCTCAAGAGTCAGCTCTTGCAAACGGGTTTTGGGATCAAAGAGATCCAAGCGTAATCGATCAAAGAAGCGCGGCTCATCCCCTTCACAACTTTCATCAAAGAGCTCGATCCAAAGAGAGATCACCTCTTGAGGTCTTTGGCGCTCATGAAGAGAAAGTGCTCCTAAGAGGGCCTCAAAGGCATCAGCTAATATAGCAGTTTCAACTTCCTCTTTTTGACTCTCCCCTTTTCCAAGAAGAATGAACTCTTGTAGGCCAAGAGCACGGGCCCACTGAGCCAGGGTTTCTTCATTGACGAGAGAAGAGCGAAAGCGAGAAAGCTCCCCTTCTTTGAGGTCGGGAAACTTTTGCCACAACAGGTGGGAGAGCTCATGATCGAGGACCGCGTCCCCTAGAAATTCTAAGCGCTCATTATGGC
>JAUIBX010000257.1 GCA_030427595.1 Bacteriovoracia bacterium
CGTAAGTTGGTCAAATTAAGAATCTATGAAAAAGGCAAGAGGCGTTTTGGGCCTGGTCTTTCTAAGCCGGAGGTATCTACTGGTTCTATCGCCTTTTATCAGGAGTTTTCTCAAATTATCACCAAGGAACTTTGTTCATTAAATAAGAAAGACACTCTTTTCTATTATTATTATGG
The DNA here is from genome assembly GCA_030427595.1 of Bacteriovoracia bacterium. GTDB lineage: Bacteria > Bdellovibrionota > Bacteriovoracia > Bacteriovoracales > Bacteriovoracaceae. The sequence continues at coordinate 177 of JAUIBX010000257.1, forward strand.
TGAACACTTTCCCGCTAGGGGAGAGGCCAACCTCGACCTTGGAGCTGATAACAATCAAAAGGTGGAATCGGTTTAGAGAAAATCTTAAAGCTTATGGAAACTATTGGTCCCTTTGAGGTGTCGATTTTTCATACGTGTTACATCAACGCCATAGACTATTTAGAAGGTTTCTTAACCTATTCAAAAAATATTCTCCTTCCCCAAAAGGCCATATTAAATACGCCCTTAAAGTGGCAAGGTGTGGCCAACGCCAAGGACTTCAATGAGGCCCTTGCCATCCTCAAAAGGGACAATAATGATCAGGCGAAGTATCAATGGCTAAGTTACGGCCAAGAGGTTTTGCAGTTAAGCGAACTTGTTTCAGGTCTAGAAGATCAGCTCTCTTCTCACTATTGGGAAAATTGGTGGGATAAACAGGTGGAAAGTGACTTTGAGGTGCTGCGACAAAGGGGAGATCATATTCTCTTTATGAATTATGCTGATGGACTTAGAGGCCACGGTAGGAGAAAAGAGCAAGTGCATATTCCTCTCTACGATTATATCAACCTCATGAATCAATACCTCCTTTCTGGAGAAGAGGAACTTTTCGCTATTGATGATTTACTCGACAAGATACCCCATTTAGAGCTTCTTTATAAAGTCCTCTAAAAAATCACTTATTATTGTAAGATCATTTAAGGTGAAGCTTAGTCGAATATTTTCTAGACTAAATTCATGACAAAAAAACTTCTCTTCTTCGTGCTAATTGCCGTGGTTTCCCTCCTTGGTCCCTCTCAAACTCATCTTTGTTCCCTTGTTGATGATCATATTACTACTCCCGATTTTAAATCGGGAGGAAGGTATAATAATGGTTAACAAGAAGAACGTTATCATGTGGTTTTAGACTCCTTTATTGATGAATTTAAAACGGATATCTCTCAAAGAGGAGGTACCTTTCATATCATGCGTGACTGGAGTGATGGTGCTGTTAATGCTTGGGCGTGGCGTATCGGCCAAGAGTACTGGATGGAGGTTCCAGGAGGAATGGCCCGCTATGGCATCATAAATGAAGAGGCCTTTCTTTCTACCTTATGTCATGAGCTAGGGCACTTATTAGGGGGAGCTCCTCAAAGGCATGACATTAGTTATGAGGGTCAAGCCGATTATTATGCTCCTATGAAATGTATGGAACGCATTCTTACTAAGCTTCAGGCGAGGGAAAAGTCTGTTGCTCTAAATCTCAATTGTCATGGTAAATTTTGTGGGAATCGCTTTCTGGGAATTCAATCACTAACCAGGTACTATGCAGAGATTGCTAAGGACCCTGTTCCAAGTTTAAAAACACCTAGTTCAACAGTTGTCTCTAGGACTGAACGTTCTCATCCTAAGGCGCAATGTCGGTTTGATACAATGATAGCTGCTCTTAGGTGTAATGATCGAAAGAGCTTTGATAGTAAAGACCCTAATATCGGAGCTTGTTCTGTCCCCGATAGTGCTCGTCCTCTTTGTTGGTTTAATCCAAAAGAATTTCTCTAGCACACGCAAAGGGCCTTTTAAGGTTCCCTGTATTCCAAGTACTTTCCATTTCTTGAAATTTCGTTGCTAGGTATTGTGTTTGAAAATTATTTTGGATGAGAAAATCTACTAATTTATGGCTTAAGATAAAGACACAACTCATTGGCGGAATATTCTTGGCATTTAGCCCCTGAGGAAACCCTGAGCCATCGGGTTTTTCATGGTGATCCATCACAATCTTATAGGCGTCATGGTTTAGGCCTTTGAGCTCCTCGATAAGTTTAGCTGCCCGTTTGGGATGATTTTTGTAGGACTCAATGTTGGCAGTTGGTGGTAAATTTTCAAGATTGTCGATGGCCGCTAATTTAGGATCTTCGACTTCAAAGTCATGATAGAAGCAGGCATAGATCATTTGACGCAGGGACTGTTCATTGGCCCAATTAAGCTTTGTGAGAAGATAGCTGGCAAAATAAATATTGAGATCAGAGTGGTTAGAGACATAGTCTTTTGTGGATATTAAAGACTTCAGTTTTTGAAAAAGGTCTTTATTTTTCTTAAGGTCTGACAGGGCGCCCTCTAGAGAGCGATTGACAAAATCTTGGTGAATACGATTGATATTGAGCGCCTTGAGTTGATCTTGGGCCACGGTAAAGGCCAAATCGAGTTCATCAAAACTAACTTCAATAAGTTCTCCCTCTCTAGGGAGAGCGTCAGGGTTAGGCCCATGATTTTTGAGAAGCTCTTTAGTGTGTTCAATAAAGTCCTGGTAGTCCTCCGGTGCCAATAGAAAATAGTCGAGGCCCTTATCTCTATAATGGTTAATGACACTTTTCATGTCCTTATTTTCTTTTGTTGCCACTTGCAGAGTTTTACCAGGGGAGATTTCAAGATAAAGGTCATAATCCGTGTGGGAAAATTGAGTAAGAAAGAGTCCTTTGACTTTCTTTAGGTCTTCTTGAGTCTGGAGAGAGTCAATATTTTGTGCCTGCTCCATAGGCATGACCTTTTGAATCAGCTTAATGAGTTCATTTTCTTGAAAAGGTCCCCTTTGGAATTTAATTGGAGGATCTCCTTTAATGTCGGGCTCCATTGTAAGGTGGTCTTTTTCAAGTTCTGGCGCTTGATAGATGAGGAGGGGAAGCTTAAGTTTTTTAAGCGTCATTAAATCGTTACTGGTACCCTTCTTCTGGATTTCCAATGCTACGTAGGGGCACAGAATGAAAGAATAGTCTTTATGAGAATCCAAGACCCAAGACTTGGCCTGGGTAATACTTTGCGCCTTTTCCACTTGTAGGTGAAAGTGAGATTCAAGGGTGAGCTCGGCTAACTCCAGCTTATGGGCACCATCATCTATAAGGAGAACATTTTTAGAGTGCATGGTGTGGTCTTATTCACCCTCGAAATCAACGAGAGCAAACCAAGGAATTCCCGCTTCACTTAGCTTTTTACCCCCGCCAAGATCAGGTAGGTCAACAATGAAGCAGGCCTCTTTAACCTGGCCACCGCTGGCCTCAATGAGTTTATGGGCACCAAGCGCAGTCCCACCTGTTGCCAGAAGATCATCCACCAATAAAACGCTTTGGTTGGGTTCGATGGCATCTTTATGGATCTCTATTGTATCAACTCCATATTCAAGTTGATATTCTTGTTGATGAGTTTCACCGGGGAGCTTACCTTTTTTTCTTATGGGGACAAAACCTAGGCCTAAGCGGTAAGCGATGGCCGCGCCTAAAATAAACCCACGCGCTTCAATGCCACAAACCACATCTACCTTGGGGCTACCTTCTTCATGGTACCTTTCAACGAATTTATCGATGGTGAGCTTAAGCCCTTCAGGGTCTTTAAGAAGGGTGGTGATATCACGAAACATGATACCTTCCTTAGGCCAATTGGGGATGGTTCTTATTTTTGATTTTATGGGCATAACTTTTCCTTTTTTTAACTCTACTAAGGTAGCCTCTTCACCCGTTTTTGCAAAGATTCTTCTCTAAGAATTTGGCGGGGAGTCCGCCTCAATATTTCAGAGGGGGAGAGCTCGCCATGAGCCCCCAGTTCTAAACTAGAGAAAGGAGAGAAAAAATATGAGGGAACAAAGAATAAAGAAAAGAGAGAAAGTGGTAGGACGAAACCTTACTAGTTTCAGCGCATTCATATAAGACCTCCTGTCTTAAAACTATTTTCTCGCTTTTTTGAAAAATTGCAAATAATGAGAGTTCTTGTAAGGAGACTTTAATGAAGAACTTTACTGGGGCGTTTTAGAATTTTATGTAAGTTCTCAATAACCTTAGGATCCTGAGATTGAATGAGGCCTTCGTATAGCTGAGAAAACTTGTCACGTGCTTCAACTTCCACCTTTAGGGAGGCCGGGGGGAGGTCCTTTTCATGGGCACTACTTTGGAGAAAGAGTATCGGAAAGTGAGGCTTGCTTTGACGGGCCTTTCTTATAAACTCTAGAGCACTGAAGCCGGGTGACTCCTGATCAACGATTAAGAGTATTGTTCCTAGCTGGTTTTTACATTCTTCAAGCCCAATTTCTGTGTTACCTCTCACAATTGTTTTGATGGACTCCTGTTTTCCGTAATATTCAACAACCTCGATAATTTGCTGATCACTACTGATAAGTAATATGGGTTCATTACCTGTAAGGGACGGGACAACCTGGTCTCCTGAGTCAACGGTAAGGGGTAAGTAGATTGAAAACTTAGTGCTCTTTCCGACTTCAGAATCCAATTCAATGAAGCCATCATGCTTTTCAACAATACCCTGAACAACGGAAAGACCAAGGCCTGTGCCTTGATCAATACTTTTGGTGGTGAAGAAAGGCTCAAAGATACGTTTTCGAACACTCGGTGCTATTCCTTCGCCATTATCCTCAACAATCACTCTTAGGAAGAC
>JAUIBX010000031.1 GCA_030427595.1 Bacteriovoracia bacterium
TCATTGGAATGGCCATTGGCGTTATTCTGAGTAACCGCAAACTTCAAGGTTCCTGCGGTGGTTTAGGTGCCATTATGGGCGAGGACTGCATGTTCTGCGATAAGAAAGAGCAATGTGAAGAAGAAAAGAAGAGGGAAGGGCTCTCCGGACCTCTCCAAGTCGACTCAGAAACAAATACGATTCACCTTAAATTAGTAGAGTAATCTTTCAGGTTACAGGGGAAAGGTTACCTTTCTCAGGTTGCAGGTGACAGGTAACGGGTTGCAGGTTTTAATCTGTGCCTTGACCTTGATTATATCTGTTAACACAATTTCCCTGTTCCCTGTTCCCTGTTCCCTGTTCCCTGTTCCCTGTTCCCTGTTCCCTGTTCCCTGTTCCCTGTTCCCTGTTCCCTGTTCCCGGCATTTTCTGCCTTTAAACCTCTTAAATTTCGCAAAAAGTTTAATTTTATTCAATATTGATTTTATAATGTTAAGTTGAGTCGTTTTTTCCGCTGTTTAAGAGCTTTTCACGCTGCTAAAATTGGCTTAGTATTCCGGCATAAAAATTGAGTAATTTGTACAAGAGTACAAAAAGGTGGTTTCCATGAAAAGAGTCGATGACTTCTCTCATTTATCCGCATCAGACAATCAGTATATTGATAGTCTCTATGACACATACAAGAATAATCCCGATGAGCTTGATGATTCCTGGGTCAATTTCTTTAAGGGTTTTGAGTTTCAAATGGGAGGCGCCGTCACGGAAGGGGATATTTCAAGTGATAAGATGCGAAAAGAATTTAATGTCTTTCGCCTTATTCAATCTTTTCGTGCTCGTGGCCACCTTCTTTCTGACACCAATCCCATTCGTCCTCGTCAGGACCGCCATGCTCGCATCAGTCTTGGTGACTATGATCTTACTGATGATGACCTCAATCAAGGCTTTCTCTGTGGAGAGTTTGTAGGTCTTGGGGCAGGTGCTACTCTTAAGCAAATTATGGACTATCTTCGTACCATCTACTGTGGCAAGATTGGTATTGAGTATATGCACTCCAATAACACCGAAGTTCGTCGTTGGTGTCGCGATTACTTCGAGTCTAAGGGTAAGGATATAAATTATCCCATTGAGACTAAGAAGAGGATTTTACGAAAGCTTAACCAAGCGCAAATTTTTGAAAACTTTCTTCAAAATAAGTTCATTGGGCAAAAGCGTTTCTCTTTGGAAGGTGGGGAGACCACCATTCCCGCTCTCGATACCATCATTAATAAAGGTGCTGAGTCGGGTGCCAAAGAATTTGTTATCGGCATGGCCCACCGAGGTCGTCTTAATGTTTTGGCCAATACTATTGGAAAGACCTATGAGTTTATCTTCAAAGAATTTGAAGGGGGCTCTGTTGAAGATATGGGAGCAGAAGGCGACGGTGATGTGAAGTATCACCTCGGTTACACTTCTATCTCTGAAGCTGCTGGTGGCCAAGAAGTTTATTTGAAAATTCTTCCGAACCCTTCTCACCTTGAAGCGGTGGCCCCCGTTGTTAGTGGTTACTGCCGCTCACAAATTGATATGGGCTACGCCAGTGATGAAAATAAAGTTATTCCTATCATTATTCACGGTGATGCTGCCGTGGCCGGTCAAGGGGTTGTATACGAAACCCTGCAAATGTCTGAATGTCGCCTTTGCTTGTGAAATGGCAGTTGAGTTTCGCCAGAAATTTAAGAAAGACGTATGGGTCGATATGGTTTGCTACAGAAAGCATGGCCACAATGAGGGGGATGAACCCAAGTACACTCAGCCCCACCTTTATGGACTTGTGGCCAAGCATAAGAATCCTCGTGAGCTCTATATGGAAAAGCTCATAAAGCATGGTTCTATTGAAAAAGATCTTGCTAAGAAAATGCAGGATGAGTTTAAAAAAGAACTTTCAGATCGTTTTAATATGGTTAAGCAACAAGAGATCCCTGAAAGAAGAAAGGGACCTCATAAAGACTGGCTCAACCTGCGTTGGTCTAAGGCCGAAGATTTTCTCGAGTCTCCTGATACTTCAGTAAAGAAAGAGACCTTGGAAAAAATTCTTGATGCCATCACAAAAACCCCTGAAGGTTTCAAGACTCTGAGGAAGGCCCAAAAGCTATTAGATGCGCGCCGCAAGGCCTATGAAAATGATCAACTTGACTGGGCGACGGCAGAGCTCTTGGCCTACGGAAGTCTACTCCTAGAAAAGTTTCATATTCGCTTTTCTGGTCAGGATGTTATTCGCGGGACCTTCTCTCATCGCCACGCGAAGGTCTTTGATGAGTTTACCAATGAAGCTTACTGCGGCCTTGATAATATTGAAGAAGGGCAGGGGAAGATGGATATCTACAACTCCTTCTTATCTGAATATGCGGTTCTCGGTTTTGAATATGGTTACTCGCAAGGAAGTCCATGGGCCCTCAATGTTTGGGAAGCTCAATTTGGTGACTTCTCAAACGGTGCCCAAATTATGATCGACCAATTTATCTCTGCTGCTGAAAGTAAATGGCGTCGCATGAGTGGTCTTGTTCTCTTATTGCCTCATGGCTATGAAGGTCAGGGACCAGAGCACTCGTCAGCACGACCTGAAAGATATCTTCAGTTGGCGGCCGAGCATAATATTGTCGTGGCCAACTGTACGACTCCAGGGAATTTCTTTCATATGATTCGTCGTCAACTTACATGGGAGTTTAGAAAGCCTCTCATTGTCTTTACGCCAAAGTCTCTTTTAAGAGACCCACGTTGTGTGAGCTCTGTTAAAGAACTTACCGATGGTAAGTTTCAAGAGATGATTGATGATGACTTTGCTGATCCTAAAAAGGTTAAGAAGGTGCTCTTTTGTAGTGGCAAGATGTACTACCATCTTATGGAAAAACAACGTCAAGATGACCGTAAAGATGTGGCGATTGTTCGTCTTGAACAAATCTATCCTCTGGTCGATCACAAAATTAAAGAAGTTAAGGAAAAGTATAAGAAGGCCAAGTTTGTATGGGTTCAAGAAGAGCCTTACAACATGGGGGCGTGGACCTATCTTCTGCGTTGGCGAGACCTCTTCTCTGACTTTGAATGTGTGACCCGTAAATCATCGGCTTCACCGGCCTCTGGTTTTGCGAAGGTCCATGCAAGAGAACAAGATGAACTAATCAATAAAGCATTTTCATAATTCTAATAAGGAAAAGACTATGAGTATCGACATTAAAATTCCTAGCATTGGAGAGTCCATTACCGAAGTTACTCTTACGACGTGGTTAAAGGAAGATGGAGACTTCGTTGAAGAGGGCGATATCCTATGTGAGATTGAGTCTGATAAGGCGACAGTTGAGCTTCCCGCTGAAGAAAGTGGGGTTCTCGCTCGTTCAGTAGATGAGGGCACGGACCTTGAAATCGGTGCTGTTATTGGCACTCTTACTCCTGGAGAAGGGGGAGTTGCTAAACCGAAGCCTGAAGCCAGTTCGGAAGCATCAGACGCTCCTCCAAGTGTTCCTACTAGTGCTCCAGCAAGTGGAGGTGATAAGAACTATCCGTCACCAGCTGCTCGTAAAATTATGGATGAAAAAGGTCTTTCTCCTAATGACGTCCAAGGTACAGGTAAGGACGGTCGTATCACTAAAGCTGATGCCATGAGTGCCTCTGCGCCGGCCAAGTCTGCTCCAGCACCCGCAGCACAAGAAAAGCCTGCCGCTCCTACGATCGAAGCCCAAGTCCCTCAAGGGGGAGTTAGCCGAGAGGTAAGAAGGGAGAAGATGAGTCGCTTAAGAAAGACTATTGCTTCACGTCTTACTGAGGCCAAAAACTCTACAGCTATGTTGACCACTTTCAACGAGATCGACATGCATTGGGTAATGGAGCTAAGAAAGAAGTACAAAGAACAATTTAAGGAAAAGCACGATATTGGTCTTGGCTTTATGAGCTTCTTTACTAAGGCGTGTGCCATTGCTCTTCAGGAAGTTCCTGGGGTTAATGCCATGATTGATGGCGATGAGATGGTCTTCCATGATTACGCCGATATCGGTATTGCAGTTTCTACACCGAAAGGTCTTGTTGTTCCCAATGTGAGAAATGCTGAGTCTTTGAGTCTCGCTCAAATTGAAAAAGAGATTAAGCGTCTTGCTCTTAAAGGGCGTGATGGAAAGCTTACCCTTGATGAAATGAGTGGGGGAACATTTACCATCACTAATGGTGGTGTCTTTGGTTCGATGCTTTCGACTCCCATCATTAATATTCCCCAATCGGGTATCCTCGGTATGCACAATATCGTGGAAAGACCAGTGGCGCTCAATGGACAAGTTGTTGTTCACCCCGTGATGTACACGGCCTTGAGTTATGACCACAGAATTGTCGACGGTAAGGAATCGGTAACATTCCTCTATCGTATTAAAGAGCTAATTGAAGATCCAGCCAGAATGCTTCTGGATGTATAAGGAGAACCACTATGAGTACTGAATATGATGTTGTTGTAATTGGTAGTGGTCCCGGGGGCTATGTATGTGCTATTCGCTGTGCCCAGTTGGGAATGAAAACGGCGTTAGTTGAAAAGTATAAGACACTAGGGGGAACCTGTCTGAATGTCGGCTGTATCCCTTCTAAAGCATGGCTTGACTCTAGTGAGCGCTATTACGAGTTGGTACACCATTTTAAAGATCATGGGATTAACACAGATAAAGTCGAGCTCGATTTTCCTAAAATGCGAGAGCGTGTGGAAAAAGTCGTCAGTGATACTTGTGGTGGCGTAAGTTTTTTGATGAAAAAGAATAAGGTTGATGTCTACACCGGATTAGGCTCTTTTGTAGATGCTCACACCATTAAAGTGGCCGGAGAAAAGGAGGAAACTCTTAAAACTAAGAATGTAGTGATTGCTACAGGCAGTAAACCCTCTTCCATCCCTGGAGTGGACATTGATAAGAAGAGAGTGATCACTTCAACAGAAGCTCTAAAGCTTCCCGAACTACCTAAGAGTATGGTGGTTATCGGTGGGGGAGTGATTGGCCTTGAAATGGGTTCGGTCTTCCTTCGTCTTGGAACCAAGGTGAGTGTTGTCGAATACGCAGATGCCTGCATTCCTGCCATGGATAAGGATATGGGCAAGAACTTGCAAAAAGTTCTTAAGAAAGAGGGAATGGAATTTTTCATGGGTCACGGTGTGACTGAAGTCAAGTCAACTGGCAAAGGTGTCACTGTTAAGGCCAAGGCCAAAAAAGACGAGAAAGAGGTCACTATTGATGCTGACTACTGTCTCGTAGCCGTTGGTCGTCGTCCTTATACAGAAGGTCTTGGTCTTGAGACCATCGGTCTTGAACTCGATGAAAGAGGCCGAGTACCTACTGATGAGCACTTAAGAACCAAGCACTCTCATATTTACGCCATTGGTGATGTCACTAAAGGTGTTATGCTTGCTCATAAAGCAGAGGAAGAGGGGGTCTTTGTCGCCGAGCTTATGGCAGGTCAAAAGCCTCACCTCAATTACCTCCTTGTTCCTGGTGTTGTTTACACTTGGCCTGAGGTGGCCTCTGTTGGTTATACAGAGCAACAGCTTAAGGATGAGAAGCGTGCTTATAAAGTGGGAAGTTTTCCCTTTAAGGCCTCGGGTCGTGCCCGTGCCTCTAATGAATCTGATGGTCTTATCAAAGTCTTAGCAGATAAGGACACGGATGAAATTCTAGGGGTGCATATGGTTGGTCCTCGTTGTGCGGATCTGATTGCTGAAGCGGTTTTAGCGATGGAGTTTCGTGCTTCTGCTGAGGATATAGCCCGTACATGTCATGCCCATCCTACTTACACTGAATCTTTTAAAGAGGCCTGTTTAGCGGCCACTGAGAATCGCGCTCTTCATATCTAAGTCTTAGTTTTGAAGAAGGTGTTACAATTTATCCTTTGTTTAATACCCCCGTATGCTGCAGCATTGACGGGGGTTTTTTTTCGACCAGGTTCTTGGTACCAAGGCCTCATAAAACCTTGGTGGACCCCTCCTGATTGGGCCTTTCCTGTCGTTTGGAATATCCTCTACCTTTTGATGGGGGTGACCTTCTATCTGCTATGGAAGAAAGGTTTACTAAAAAAAGACCTAGGTATTCTTTATAGCGCTCTTCTTGTTTTAAATGCTCTTTGGAGCCCCGTTTTCTTTGGTGCCCATTTGATGATTTGGGGGGCTCTAGTCATAGGAGCTATGCTGGCGACACTTCTTTTCTTTATTGTCAGGGGTTGGCCTGAACATAAAGTGATGGGCTATCTCAATTTTCCCTATGTCGCTTGGCTTTTGGTCGCCTTTTCCCTAAATTTTTCCCTTATTTTCCTTAATTCACACTAAAAACCCTGACTAAAATCACTTTTCAAGCATGAGCCTAGTCAAAGATATTTGATCAATCTCTGGCCATTATAAAGACAACGACAAGACAGAAAGGAGTTGTCATGAAAACACTATTAATTGCTCTCTTTCTCTCAAATGCAGCTCAAGCAAGTGCTCCCCATGAGCAAGCTCTATTGATGGCCCTTGATGATGAGTACAAGGCCAAGGCGACTTACGAGCAAGTTATTGAAGATTTTGGGGCCATTAGACCCTTTACTAATATTAAGCGCTCTGAGGAAAAGCATATTGAGGCGTTGATTCCTCTTCTCAATAAGTATGGAGTGGCCATTCCTGATAATCCTTACCTCGGGAATATCGCCTCCTTTAATTCCATTAAAGAGGCATGTCTTGGTGGAGTTCAGGCGGAGGTCGATAATGTTGCTCTCTATGACAAGATTGAGGCGATGGTTGATCAAGAAGATATTTTAAATGTCTTTGATCGTTTGAGATGGGCATCACAAGAGCGCCATCTTCCGGCTTTTCAAAGATGCGCCAGAAGGAACTAATTAAGGCATGGTTAGGATAAATATAAGGAGGTACTTATGAGAATTGATTCTTTTTTTCACCCACAGACTTTTACACTCACTTACTTAGTCTATGATGAGGCCACTCGTGATGCTGTTCTTATCGACTCAGTAGTCGATTATGATCCTAAAGGCTCAACTATTGGCTTTAAGTCAACCGAGTTGGTGATGGATCGAATTAAGGAATTGGAACTTAACCTCCACTACCTTTTAGAAACTCATGCTCATGCTGACCACCTCACAGGAACCGCCTACATTAAGAAAACCTTTCCTAGTGCTAAGGTTGGAATTGGAGAGGGGATTAAAGCTGTTCAAGGTCTTTTTAAAGACTTCTTTCAAAACGGTAAAGAAAGTGAAGGCAAGAGTTTTGATGTGCTCTTTAAAGATGAAGAAGAAGTCAAGGCCGGGAGCTTATCCTTTAAAGTGATCTCTACTCCAGGTCATACTCCGGCCTGTGTAAGCTATCTTTTCAATGACGAAGCACTTTTTACAGGTGACCTCCTCTTCGCCCCTGACTTTGGAACTGGTCGTTGTGATTTTCCCGGTGGTTCATCAAAGGATATGTATAACTCTTTGAAGAAAATCTACGCCCTTGATGATCAAGTGATGGTCTATACTGGTCATGATTATATGCCGGGCGGTCGTATGGTGTGGGATCGAGCTCGCCTAGGTCTTCATAAGAAAGAAAATGTCCAAATGAAAGAAGATACTGGTGAAAGTGAATTTTGTCAGCGACGAGACTCTCGTGATAGCGGTCTCGCAGCACCCAATCTCCTCCTTCAAAGTGTGCAATTCAATGCGTGGGGTGGAGCCCTTCCCGGTGAAGGTGGGGATGATTTTCTAAAAATACCCCTTCGAATTAAAAAGTAAGTAAAGTTAATAGCTTAGGAGTAGAAAAGGCCACTTTCGTGGCCTTTTTTCGTAAGAAACTTGATGGAAATCATTCTTTTTAGGCTAAGCTAAAGCCATAATTAAATCCAATTTAATTGAGGGATATTTATGGAAAAGAAAAAAATTGTCGTTGTCGGTGGGGGAACAGCAGGTATAACTACTGCCGCCAAGCTCCTATCAAACTTTAACCCTGAAGACATCATGATCGTAGAGCCAGCTGATGTGCATTACTACCAACCCTTATGGACTCTGGTGGGTGGAGGTGTTGTTGATGCTCAATCTTCTGTGCGACCTATGGCCAGTGTTATCCCTGATGGGGTGACATGGAAGAAAAATAAGGTTTCTCAATTTCACCCTAATGAAAATAAAATCGAATTAGATAATGGCACCATGGTTGGCTATGACATGCTCTGTGTTGCCCCTGGAATTCAAATCGATTGGGATAAAATCGAAGGCCTACCGCAAACACTGGGAAAAAACGGTGTGTGCTCCAACTATGACTTTCATCAAGCTGAGTATACTTGGGAGGCCATTAATTCCTTTCAAGGAGGAACGGCGATTTTCACCTTTCCTTCTACTCCCATTAAATGTGCAGGTGCTCCTCAAAAGATTATGTGGCTTGCTGAGGAAACCTTTCGCCAAAAGGGAATTCGCGAAAAGTCTCGTGTGATCTTCTTGTCAGCTGGTGGGGCGATCTTTGGTATTCCTAAATATCGTGAGGCCCTTGAGAAGTTAGTAAAAGAACGGGGAATTGAATGCATCTTTCACCATGACCTAGTTAAGGTCGACGGTATGAATAAGGTGGCCACTGCTCGTCATATGGAAACAGGTGAGGAGATGAATATCAACTTTGATATCATGCATGTAAGCCCACCTATGTCAGCACCTAACTTTATTAAAGAGTCGCCCATTAGTACTGGGGATGCTCTTGGTTATGTTGATGTGGACAAGCATACAATGCAACATAATAAGTACCCCAATATCTTTTCCCTAGGTGACGCCTCAAGCTTACCCTGTTCAAAGACTGGGGCGGCAATCCGTAAGCAAGCACCTATTTGTGCTAAGAATATGTATCAATTCAGCGCCGGCCAAAAACCAAGTCATCTCTATAATGGCTACGCCAGTTGTCCTCTTGTCGTGAGTAGGAGCAAATGTATTATGGCCGAGTTTGGTTATGACGGTAAGGTCATGGAAACCTTCCCCTTTGATCAGGCCGTCCCTCGTCGCTCTATGTACATTCTTAAGAAAGATCTCCTTCCTCCGATGTATTGGAACGCCATGCTTAAAGGCTGGGCCTAATTAGGTACGTGGTACTTTTTCAGAACGCGCGTCATCTTTAATGACGCATGTTCTGAAAAAGTACCACGTACCCTCAAAAAAAAAGGGCGCTTAAAGCGCCCTTTTTTTAATCTCTACATTCTTTGAGTTCAAAGTCTTTTTCAAAGGCAAACTCCCAGTCAATGGGTCCTTGATTGCGTTCGTTTTTGATGCGCTTATAGACTTTAATAGTGTCCATCTCTGGAATTTCAATTGTCTTCACATCCCACTCAATACAAGTTTCTCTAAAGAACTCAACGCAAACTCTTTCTTCACGAACACGGTCAGTGATGAGGTAGTCAAAAATGAGTTTAGAGTAATCATCAAGGGGGTTGATCACATGCTTATACTTGGTACGCACTCTTTCTCCGACTAAACAAAGGTGACGATAGCTAATGCTACGGCCTTGGATGTCGTAAGTGGGAAAGCGTGGACTTAGGTTGGGGTTACGGTAAATATCCTGCCAACTTTGCTTGGGCCCACCACCGTCTCCGCCGGCACCACCACCAATGGGGGTTTGGGCAAGCAAAGAGCTAGAAAGAAATAGGGTGATTAATGTAATAAAGACTTTCAAATTTTTCATAATATTCCTAATGCTTAAGCTCTTTTTTTGATTCGGTGAGAGTATCGGTCACGCCAAAAGTAAAGGCCTTAATTTCACCCCAATTCTTACTATCTTTAACGATTTCTGTTTTCTTCAAGAAGGCCTCTTTATCAATCTTAAGCCATTCGTTATAGGCTTCCTCAGAGAGACCGTGGGTGTAAAAGGACAGGTAGTTGTCCCCCATATTGTCAGAGTTCTCTGCCTTGTAGTAGCGCTCAACGAGGTGTTGACCAACAAGGCTCATGGTTTCAACCGTAAGAGATGCCTGGTTTGTTCCAAGAGCGAATCTATTCTTTCCAAGGGGAGCAAGAACTTCTTGATCTACCATTTTATCGAGGACTCTCTCCCCGTACTTTCCGTAATGAAAAGAGATAAACTCTTTGGTGATACCACCGGCCGCTGCAAGAAAGTAGATCTCACAAAAGACAGGGTCCTTTTTGAGTTCATTTTCTACATTAAGGTTATAACGAACAGTATCGTTCATTCCTCTTGGATGGGCCTTGATAAGAAATTCTTTTATAGGGTTGGGAACAAGTTCTAATAACTGAGTATCGTTTTGTGAGTGAAAGAGGACACGGTAAATTTTAAAGACGGTTTGATAACCGGGTCTATTTTCACAATCAATGAGGCGCTTGAGGGTCTTCTCATGGATACCCATGAGCATGGCCATAACCTTGATCCCCTTTTTGGGATCATTGAATTCTGCAAGCTTCTTCTTGAGGTCTTCAGAGACTTGAAGTTTAAGAGCTTCATCAGAGCCAAGATTATTGTCACTCGCTTTCGCTTGAGAGCGGCGGGACGAGCTGGCTCTGTCTGCAGGCAATGTCGTATCGCTGTGCGTTGTTTGCAAATCAATCTTCCCTGTATTGCAAGTAATATTTGACCTAAATTATAGGGTAGTAAGTCAAGAAATTTCCAGAAAATTAATGTGAAATAGTCTTTCAATTGGGATGTAATGTAAGAAGGTTGGTGGCAAATGCGCTATCATCCTAGTGCACAGATGCCACCAAACATATCTTGTTCCCAAGGTTAGGCGAGACCAAAGGAATAACTCGGAGTTTTTGCCGCACCGAGCAGGAAATACCCAGAGACAATAAGTATTTCCTTGGTTGGTAGTATTTAACCGTTCCTATAGATGTTCAAATAAATCCTAAAAAAACTCATGAATTCTGGACAAAGTCCATGAAGGACAAAAAGTTGCAGACAAAGTTCAATTTTTGTCCTGAAAATGCTGAGTTTTGCGAGGAGGTCGTTATAATAGAGAAAAGGATTGGTCCCCCAGGCGGGACTTGAACCCGCACGGCCGTTAAGCCCCGGGATTTTAAATCCCGTATGTCTACCAATTTCATCACCGGGGGATATCCATAAAGGTAGGATTGGATTTTGAACCATTACCAATATACTTGTCAACGAGCATTTAAGATGAAGTCGTTGATGTTGCTTGGCCTACTAGGCCTTTTTCTCGGGTGTAGCGCTAATCCCAAACCTAAACCGGTCAAGGTTAAGGCGAAGTCTGTTTTGGCAGAGCCTGTATGGTTTAATGGGCCAGAGCGTTTTACCTTAAGAACACCACTCTTTGATCACGCCACTCACGCCTTCTTTGACCTCACACCTTTTCGTACCAAAGAGAGTCTCGACATATCTTATTTTCTTACGACTCCTGTGGACTCAGCTCATTACTATGACCTCGATCTTGTTTCAGGCCAGCTCTATCGCAAGAGAAGTTATTGTAAGCAAAGTGATATTTGGCAATCTTATGAGGGCCAAATTAACAGACCTAATTTTTCAATAGGTATTGTTCCAAGGCTTCTTGATCAAGCGAGTAAACCTCAGATGATTTGGGTTTTTGGTGGAAAGGAGTTTCTCTTTGACTCGGAAGATAAGGGGAGGGCCCAATCTCAGCGTGCCCGTATTGTAGGTGGCTTTGTATGGCAATACTGTGAAGATTACCCTTGTCGTACCAATCAGAATTGGTTGTCACGCTTAGTTCTTGTGGGTGTAAATAAATTTGACCCCAAGTTTTCTGATGTGAATAGCCTTGTAGACCTAAAGAAGAAAGTAGACTGGCCTTATGTGAAGGCCTTTGCGCAAAACGGTTGGGGTCGTAGCATCTCCGGCACCATACCCGAGCCTGCCTACCGTATGGTAGGGGAGGTTGGAGCACAAGAGGCCCTCGACTTTGCTTTTAAGGCCGGTCACTACTTTGAATTTAAAGAGATCAACTCACTGAGAAAGAATTGTTTCTACCTTTACGATTATCTTTGGCGCTCAATTAAAAAGGTGCGCAAAAATATGGAAGAGAAGGTGAACTTTGCCACTGTTCAAGTCGCTCTTGACCTTGAAAGAGAGGCCAGAAGAATTCGCGACATGAAGAACTTTTCTTTGAATACTGTTTTTTCAGATAAAACAGAAAGGGACATTCGCGAAGGGGAGGGCTCTCTTGCCGAAGAGCGTGCTTTGGTGGATTTTAGCCGCTTCTTTCAATACTTTTACAGCAACTATGGCCAACGCTTTCGCACCTGCACCAAATTTGTGCGCACTGGAAACCATCGCCATGATCGCAAGCGCTCTTGGTTCTTTTCCTATATGGCCAATTGGTATCACTTAGAAGGCCTAGACTACTACTACCTATGCTCCCGTCGCAGTTGGGTTGAAAACCAAGTGATGGCCAATGGACGCCGGCGATTTGATCCGCAAAAGAGGCGCAGTTGCTCAAGTGCGGATCTCGATGAGTCTTTTGAGTCGGCCGTGACAGTGATGGCGTCTCTTGCGGGAGCCGATAAGGGTCACTGGCGCTTTATTGAGTTTGATAATGGTATTGGCGGTAGCCATAAGGAACTTTATTCGTGGGTCTACAGCAATGGCAAAAAGCTAGGCTGCGATGCGCGTAAACTGGAAGAAAAACCACCGATCTTTCCTGAGAATGTTCCATGGCAAAACTTCTTTAGTGAGCCTTTGGGTGATCGTCTTGACATAGTGCGTTAAGCTGGCGCGACCTTTTCAGGTCATTGCCTCATTCCTAGGCCCAAGTTGTTGTCATGACGAAGGGCTCTTCCTAAAATAGTCTCATACACGACACCTTTACTAGGACGATCATGAATACCCGTGACAATAACCTTGGGCCACGCCAAGACCCCGCACGTCATCGCTTGGGCCTAGGCTTTCAGGCAATCAATAGGAGAAACTTCTTTGAGAGGATGAAGACGTGGTCTCGCTCTCAGCTTCTAAGTACCTATGTTATGGGTGGAAATTGCTGCACTCGTGAACTTTATCGTCTCAGTGGTCCTAATCCGCAAACCAAGGATGTACGCGAAAGCTTCACAGAAGTGGAGCCTATCGAAAGCTGTGACGTCCTTATCGTCACCGGTGTCATTACTCCTGCTCTTAAGCCCTATCTACTTGAGGCCTATGAAAGAATGCTTAGACCGCGCTATGTACTGGCCGTCGGGACTTGTGCGGCATCTGGTGCAGTTTTTGAGACCGAAGCTCTTGATCAAATCATGCCGGTTGATGTCTATGTGAGTGGGTGTCCTCCTACATTGGACTCTCTTATTAAAGGTCTCGACTCACTGAGGGAAAAAGTACGCCTTGGCGATCATCTTGATGGAGGCCTTGATGCTCAATCTTAGAGATGACCTCTATCAAAAATTTGGAACAGAGTTTAAATCTTCTTTTCCCGATAAAGGTCTTTTAACTTATAAGGCCAAAATTCCCTTTGATGATCAATCAGTTGAAACCTTTCAGAACTTCTTCAAACGACTTAAAGAAGAGTTTAGGTTTCATATGCTGGTGGACATCTGCTTTGAAGAAACTGCCAGTGGACGACTCGCTCACTATCAATTCCTTAATCTTGAGGTTTTCTTCTATCTTCAAGTCTCAGTTGATCTTCAGGAAAGTGACTTCTTGGTGAGCTTATCTTCATTGTGGTCTTCAGCTGAGACCTTTGAAAAAGATATCATTGAACATTACCCCATCTTTATAACTGATGGCAGTAAGACGGCTCAAAGGCGAGACCTGGAAAACAGTCGAGAAAATCAACGCCTTGACTCGATTCCTCCTGTGCCTCGCTATGAAATCCCCTTGCAGCCTAGTCATAATCAAAGGGATCGCACGTGGCATCGTTTTGGTCCTCACTCTGCGCCATTTAATGGGAAAGTGAGAGTGGATCTCCTCATTGCTGACAATAGGGTATATGACTCGAAAGTCTTGGGTGGACTTCATCATAGGGGCTTTGAAAATAAGGTTTTGGGGAAGGAACCTCTTTCTCTTACTTTTCAATTTGAGCGACTTTGTGCCAGAGACAGCGTTTATGCGCCCTTATTGTGGGTGGAAACTCTAGAAGAAATGCATCACATCTCCGTTCCCGATAAGGCCAAGGCCATTCGCATGGTATGGATGGAGTTAGCCCGTGTGGAAGGCCATCTTAACTTCTTGTGGGAACTGACTCATGAACTGGGTTTCTATGTTTCTGCCAGTGTCTTTGCAGAGCTTCTTGAGCAAGTTTATCACCTCTTTAATCTTTACTCTGGTAAGTCACAAAATTATTCACTCTTTGCTGTAGGGGGGATGAGAAAGGTCAACCCTATTGGCTGGGGAACAGAGTGTCTTGAGGCCGCCAAATATATTTTAAAAATTATAGAAGAGCAGGAAAAAGGCTTCAATCGTAACCCACGTTTTATGGCGGTGTCTTCAGGCTTTCCCATGAGTGCTGGTCAAGCTTTAGATCATGGATTTACGGGGCCAAATCTCAGGGCCTGTGGTGTCAACCTTGATAATAGAAAAACTAAGCCGAGGTATTTCTATGATGATGTAGACTTTGAAGTTCCCTTAGGTATTGATGGCACCACCTATGATCGCTTTCTTGTGCGCCTAGAGGAGCTCAAACAAAGTTTAAGGATCATTAACCAAGTCTTGGACCACTTGCCTGCAGGAAGTATTTTAAATAAAGATCATCCCCTCTATCGACCTGAGTATGATGGACAGGCCAATGAAATAAGTATGAATATCGATCAGCAGGGATGGCCAACAAAGAGTCTCGAAGTCTTTTCTCATATTGAGGCGACAGAGGGTCTCTTGGGCTACTACATAAAAATTGAAGAAGGCAATCTGACGAAGCTTCATGTTCGTTCACCAAGCCTTGTACACCTAGGGGCGTATCCGAAAATTGTGCGAGGGGGAGATCTGGCCGGTGCTCTGACAACTTTTCAAAGTTTAAGCATTGATGCTTGGGAGATGGATCGATGACCAGATGGCAGCGGCCTCAATCACGAGAAATTCTCACCAATGCTCTTGATTCTGAGCTAGAAAGGGCTCAGGGTAAGAAGGTTTTGATTGATCTCGGTCGTTGTTGGCCCGGAGATCTAATTGCTGAAAACTTTATTGAAAATGATCTGCCTCAAGCAAAGTGGCTTATTTTGACCATCTCTGAGTTATGTCAAAGAAGAAACCATAAGCTTGTTTTCAGATTTACAGATTCGAAAAGCTCTCAAGGTTTTCAAAGGGAATTTCAAAATGAAGTTCAGGCTTCCTCTTGGTCCATTGAAGAAGATGTGGCGAGTTTATCTTTTGCAGATGCAAAGGGCACGAGAGCACCAGATCGAGATCATTTAGTATGGAGTATCCATGATTTGGTTTGCTTGGTCGAGTTTGGCTTGTTTGCGCGCCATTTATTTGAAGATAAAGAAGCTGCAATTAATTTACCGCTTTGTTTGTGGGGTGATGTTCAGGCCCTCGGTCATCATTGGGTGAATACAGCTCAAACCTTGGCCGAAGTTTTTGAAATGACCGGCCAAGCAGGGCCTCGACCTCAGTTTGTTCTCATTAATGGTCCCCTAGGAGAGTTGGCTTCTTGGTCTCATATAAAGAATGAAAGCTTATCTTCTTTAAGTGCCTCTCTAAACCCAGATTCTCATAGTGTAATTGGCGGTAGTATTCGATCCCTTCACTTCTTTAGCTCTAAAGAGAGGGGAGTTATTCAGCGGGTTTGGAATGAGCTCTTCAGAGAAGACCAATGTTTTCAATGCTTACCCTGTCGCTTTGCCCGTGAGCAAATGACTGAAGAGAGGGAGGTTGATATCTTTAAGGGCTCAGCTGCCTATCAATGTCATCTGCCTATGCTCTATCGTAAATTTAAAGGCTTTAAAGAAGTTATGGCGCTAGATGTGAGCAAAGAGAAGGCCACTCGAGACCTTTATCAAGGGAGTCCGTCTTGATGGAAGGTTCTTTAGATCATTCTCAAAGCTTCTTAATTGATGGAAAGGAATTTGCTCTTCCTGTAGAGGGGAATCTCTATGAAGTCCTAGGCCAAAATCAAACTAGGCCTGATGGCTTTTGTTATCATCCGCTTTTAAAAAACTCTCGTTCTTGCCTGCTTTGTCAGGTTTATGATGAAAGGCGGGGAAAAGTCGTCCTTGCCTGCCAAGTTCAGCCAGGTGAAGGAGATCGCTTTCTTACTTCTCATCAGTCATTGAGAGCGGCAAAAGAAGAGGTCGAAGACCTCTACTATAGTGGACATGAATTTTCTTGCTCACGCTGCTCCCATCACAGGCGGTGTTATCTTAAGGCAGTCTTTCCACAGCCTCTTGAGCAGAAGACAATAGAGCACAAGGAATCTTTGCCGACCATCCCCTTAAGTGAAAACTTAAGCGTAAACTTTAGTCAGTGTATTCACTGCTCATTGTGCACAGACTTTGAAGCCGAGCACTCTTCTCAACCCATCTTGTTGGCCTCCGAGAAACACCCTCAAGTCGTTGGTCACTTCGATCACAATTATGGTGTTAATCTTATCGATCTTTGTCCAACAGGTTGCTTTCAATTGGTCTCAGAAACTAATTTTAGTACCAACTATATCGAGAAGGATTTTTGTCGTGGTTGTGACCGCCTATGTGAAGTAGAAGTCCTTTATGACATTACTCAAAGTAATCGCAAGGGGTTAAGGGCAAGGGCACCTCTAGGCTCAGCACATTTGGTTTGTGATGATGTGAACCTTCAGTGGCAAGAGCGTCTCAAAATACCTCTTAATCGTGCACTTAAAAAAGAGGGCACGACTTGGCGTCCCTATGAGGGAATAGAAACCGATGGCCCTTGGCATATCATGGTTCCTAGTAATCTTCCTCATGAAATGTGGAAGCTTCTTGATGACTGGGTCAGCTTAAACCCGGCCACTTCTTTTGAGTTCTATGAATGGCCGGATCGTAGGGAGCAAAAGGGTCTATTAAGGGCCCAGCGCCACTTTCTTCAAGAAGAGCGTTTAAAATTTGAAGAAAGAGGATTCGTTAAGGATGCTAATCAAAAGCAGCAGGTCGCTCTCATTTCTCCTGAGTGGATAGGAGATGAGAAAGTGTGGCAAGATGTCCTTGAGCGGGTTCAAAATTTTTCTCGAAAAGTCTTTATTGGCCCTGCCATGAATTTTGACCTCTATGAGAAGATGGATGAGTTACAACCTGTACCTGCTTATGACCTTATGAGTTGGAGAGGACGAAATTATCAAAATGAGCTACACTCAAAGGTAGGTCAGACCACAAGTGTTCAGCTCTTTAAAGAAGTGAATAAGAAATGATTTTAGATCGTGAAACCTACTTTCCTAATCCTCTCCTTACGAGAATTAAAATATTCACGACTCAATTTCTCTATATTCTTTTTCGCTTTCTTGGCCGTCCCAACTGGGGTCGTCTAAAATCAGGAACTAAATTAGCTCTTGAAAAGAATGATTTGGTCCTAACGGTGACCAATGAGGGCTCTTTAAGGTGCACCTCTTGCAACCTTTGTGTTCAGGCATGTCCCACTCAGTGCCTACAGGTTTCACCACCTCCTGGTAAGGCCGCTCCTCATCCACCTGGTCTATTCCATTTTGAACCTCTAAAGTGCATCACTTGCAATCTTTGTGAGGATATTTGTCCGGAAGGAGCGATTGCCTTTGTTCCCATTGGCCAAATGGCCGGCAGCTGGGAGGATGATTGGGCAAGAGACCTGCATTATTTGGCCTTTAGAAGTGAACTTAATGATGGTAAGGGGCTAACTGTCGAGGATGTTCTTAAGTTAAGAAAAGATTCAAAAATCTAGCCATAGACTTTCATCTAAATGATCTGGAAAAATTTCATCCCTGCTTTTAAGGGGGGCATTCTTTATACGATCAAGGAAATCATTGCGAGGAATTTCTTTTCCCCCAAGAGATTTGACTACTGGAGTGACCATTTGAGTGTCTAGCCAGGTGATTCCTGAGCGCTTTAAAAGCGCCATCAAAGCGATTAAGCATAATTTTGAGGCATTGGGCACCAAGTGAAACATGGATTCACCAGTAATGATGCCATCAATACAAACACCATAAATACCTCCAACAATTTGACCTTGGTCATAGGCCTCGAGGCAATAGGCAAGACCTTCATCAAAGAGGTCTTGATAACTCTTCTTAACTTCATCAGTAATCCAAGTGCCACTTTGATCACTACGGGGCACTTCACCACAGTGATCAATAACAGTGGCAAAATCATGATTGGCCTTAAAAGTGAGAGAGGAGTTTTTTAAGTAGCGCATGAGGCGTTTATTTATAGTGAGGTCGCTAAAATCTAAGACTCCACGGGGGTCGGGTGAAAACCAGGCCAGAGGAAATTCATGGGAAATGGGCCAAGGGAAAATACCACTTCTGTAAGCGAGAACTAAAGTTGAAACCTCCAGGTCACCGCCTAAGGCCAAAAGACCATTTTCATCTGCCGTGTGAACGGGGGGGAACTTAAGGACTGCCATCTCTACTATTGTACGCCTAAAGGTCCCGCTGTCATAGCATCGCCTCTAAAAAGGTGGAAGCAAGGGTCTCCGCTGCAAGAAGGGTGGACTCTGGTTCAGGATTAATTTTTCGTGAATTTTCACTTTGCATGGGCATATTGAGGAAGGGGGCGACTTCCATGAGGTCTGCACCACTTAAGGGAATTTCCGAAATGACTTTTTGAATAAAGACTACACAGTCACTAAGCTTGAGACCGTAGGGTTCTGGTGTTCCGGTTGCACTCACTTCTGTTTCATCGAGGGCATCGATGTCAAAGCTAATATAAACTTCTTGGACACCTTTCGCTTTAAGGTCTTTTAAGACTTGCTCTGCAACTTCAACTGGCCCTCTTTGGTTAAATTCATCATTCCAAAATTGTTGCACACCAAAGGATTTTTCCCAGTGGCTGCGCTCCTTGCCACTACTTCTGATACCTAATTGATAGCAGTGGTCAGGGGAGGCCAGGTCTTCAAGGATATGAGTGACCCACGAACCAAAGCATAAATCAATTCCTAATCTCTCAACTAAAAGGTCAGTGTGGGCATCAAAGTGGATGAGACCTACTTTTACGCCCTCTTTCTTCTTATGTTGGAGAAAGCTTTTTACGGTGGGGTAGCTAACACTGTGGTCACCTCCAAGGCACAGAAGCTTTCCTTGAGGGAAGTCATGATAAAAAGCATCACAGACATCTTGGGCCATACTGAGAGGGGAGACCGCCAGTTCACTATTGGGGTCATTGTAAAGGGCCTTTCTACAGCTCTCTAATGTTTGCTCATTAAGGTATTTGTCGTGGAGGAGGTGAGGGATGACTCTAATATCACCGAGGTCATAGAAATTCTTTTCACGAAACCATGGATGACTTTCATAGAGGCTCTGCCTAATAAAGAGAGGGCCCCAGTTCGCTCCTCTTTGAATACCGCCACCACAATCGGAACAAATGCCAAGAAGGCCGATAGGGTTATTCTTTGCACTGAGGAGCGTGTCCCAAGATTTTTGCCACGCCTTTTCTACATCAGTAGGTGATTTTTCTTGAAAAATTTTGTCATGCAAAGCTTCTTTGCGCTCCTTTGCTGTATTGACAGTAAAAACACCATTACCTGGTGGGCACATGCTTGGGAAAACTTTTTTGAGCTGACTCATATGAGAACTCCATCGCGCAAACGTTCCTTTAAAAGGAGGTCTTGGTATTTGGTAAGAAAGGAAGAGGGCCCTTGTCCCTTCTTCTGGGTCGCTTGAGAAAAATCACTGAGCACATGTTGAAGAAAACGGACCATGTGGTCTTCAAGATGTTGTGATACACCGGCAATGTGGGAGGTCAGGTGAATATTATTAAGACCAGAGAACTGATCCTGATAAGGTTCCTTTTCAAAGACATCACATATGGCATAGGCGTGAGGGTTGCCTTTGAGATGGGCGATCAAATCTTCTTCTTTGATAAGAGCGCCACGGGCCGCATTGATAATGAGGTTGTCCTTGGCCAATAGGGACAGTTCTCTCATGCCTATCATATGACGATTTCGCCCATTGAGGCCGCAGGCCATGAGCACAATATTCTTGTGCTTTAAGTGATTCCTCAATTCTTCTTGGTAATCATGACCAATGATCTTTCCCGATTGATTGGGAAGGTAGGGGTCAAATACTGATAGGGAGGATACCAGAGGTGAAAGAGAGTCTTTTAGTTTTTGACCGATATGACCATGACCTATAATGAGAATACTTTGCTCACTAAGAAGAGGTCTATTCCAGTGGCGGCCTGCACTCCAATTGGCTTGGTGAACATGAACGGCAAAGCGTTCAAAGAGGTGACCGAGAATATATTCCACCACGGCCGGAGCCCTGACCTGATTGCCAAGAACAACGGGGAAGTTCCATTTTTGAAAACCGCTCCCTTTAAAATTATCGTAGCCTGAGTTGGCATGAATGAGCAGTTCGGTCTGTTCAAGAATCTCTTGGGGAAGCTCGGTAAATTTTGTATGGGTGTTGCTGACCAAAATATAAGGACCACCGTAGCCATCGGGCAGAGGGTAGGAGAGTTCTCGATGCTGAGCATCGGCGTAGAGATAGGTCAGACCAAAGAGTCCAGCAACCTCCTGCTCCCGTCTAAAAAAGCTCTCCCTTTGATAGGGGGAGGCATCCAGTCTAATAATGGTTTTTGCCTGCATGTTGCCTAGTTTACGCTATTAGCATAAGGTTGTCTTGACGATACCCTGGCCGTGCCTAGGGTTTTACATGTAGTGTTAAAAAAAGTGGAAGGCCCATGATTTCAATTAAGTCCAGTCGAGAAATTGGTTTAATGCGCGAGACAGCGAAGCTTGCGAGTAGCACCCTTGTTCATATCGAGTCCTTTATTAAGCCTGGAGTTTCAACCGAAGAGCTCAATCAAATTTGTCATGACTATATTCTTGAACATGGAGCTTACCCATCTCCACTTAATTACAACGGTTTTCCCAAATCAGTATGTACTTCACTTAATGAGGTGATTTGCCACGGCATCCCTTCAAAGAAAGACGTTTTAAAGGATGGGGATATCCTCAATATCGATGTGACGACTTACCTTAATAAGTTTCACGGTGACACCAATAAAACTTTTCTCGTGGGAAATGTTCCTGACGAGATCAAAAAACTTGTGGATGTCACTTACCAATGTATGCGCGCGGGTATCAATACCGTGCGCCCTGGCTCTCATATTGGAGACATTGGTGCCATCATTCAAGAAATCGCTCATGATCATGGCTATAGTGTCGTTGAGGAGTATTGTGGTCACGGTATAGGCCGTGAGTTTCACGAGGAACCCCAAGTTGTCCATGTTGGTAAGAAAGGGACAGGAGTAGAGTGTAAGCCCGGAATGACCTTCACCATTGAGCCCATGATTAATTTGGGGGCTCGTCACTGTAAGCTCCTAAACGACGGATGGACGGTCATTACTAAAGATAAGAAGCCTTCAGCTCAGTTTGAGCATACGATTTTGGTGACTGAAGAAGGTCACGAAATTTTGACTCTAAGGCCAGAAGAGTCTGTTGAGTTCAAACTCTAATTCTATGAAAAATAGAAGACGTCCCGATTTCTTTCGTTACTCTGGTGAGTATCTCCTCTTTAAGGAACCTCTTAAAATTTACCTCGATACAGGAAAGAAAGATCAGGTTCTTGATATGGCCTTTGAGTGGCAAGGGGATGAAAGAATCGCTGGTCAATTTGATCGTTTAGCCGAGGCCATGAAAGGTCGCGAGCTTGGTGATATTGCTGTTTGTGAAAGTGACGGGCTCTTTCCCTACGCTTACTTCTATTACAGACGTTTGGTTTGTGAGTTGAAGGATCGCTTCCATATCGATGCTTATCAAAAAAGTAGAGATCCCCTCAAACTTGTTTGTCGCTGTTTTGGTGTCTATGAAGAAGATATTCATGAATTGATTGGCTCTGGAGTTGAGGTCCTCTCTATCCGTGATTTAGGCGATCACCTCAAAGCAGGGATTGGCTGTGGTTCATGCCACCCCGATCTTAAAGATATTCTTGAACCTCTCATTCCTGCTCCTGTTGTTGAAGCTCCTGCGCCCCAGATGAGTCTATGGCAAAAGCTTGATCCTCAGTCTTTGGCCAAGGAAGCGCATACTATTTTAAGACGCTGGTCTGACAAAAAGGGTGAGGGCCAACGCTTGGAGCTTAGAGGTTCTCGTCCTGGTGGCCTGTTAATTGGTGTGGTGGGGGAAGGTCCTTGGACTAAAGAAACGGTCTTTCCGGCTTTAAGAGAAGAAATGGATAAAGAGCTCGGTCCTGGGCTTGAACTGATCTTTATATAAAATATAAAAATATAAGTTTGTTATTTAGACTTTTTGTTGAGCTGAGCTTCTTGCCTGTCTTGAGATTTTTGACACTTTTTTAAAATGGCATCAAAGCGTTTAAGCTTAGCGAAAATGGAGAGAACCTTTGTTCGCTCTTGGATAAGTTTCTGGGGACCAACTGCATCCTCCAAGTATTTATAACGTTCCATGAAGTAGGCGATCTCTGGAATTTCACGGCTAAGGCATTTGGCCTGAGGTGCAAGGGCCTGAAGTTGGCTTAAGTAAGTGAAAAAGACATGGGGCATTCTTTCAAGGAAGCTTTCTAGACTACTTGCAGCAAGTGCATCAACTCCTCCTAACTTTGCTCCCTCTGGAATATCAAAGGCTTCCTTCCCGCGCAGGAGAAGGATTTTAAGAAGATTGACGGAGGGGCTAAAGTCCTTGGTCTGGCACACTTCCTCTAGGGCGTTCTTTTTCAGGGTAAGACCATAGATCGTCGCCAATTCGTTAATAAAAAGCTGGTTAAGAAAGTAGGCCGGACCCACAGTCTTGGTGCGGTGAATTTTTAATTCTTCTTGGCCTAGGCATGCCATCAGAGGATTGACTTCGGCCTTGACGGCTAGGGAGGTGCTCATAAAGAGGGCGAGGACACCAAGTCCAAGGTTCCCTGTCAACTTTAGAAATAATGTCTTATAATGAAAGCGATTAAGCATTGTTCTCTTATTATGGTGCACTTGTCCATTTTGTACAAGTCACACAGGTTAAGCAAAGAAAAATGGGCTCCCTCAAAGTGAATTGACAGGGACCCGACAAGAGGTGGCCGAGTACGTGAAAGAAATGACCTTAACGGAACATTTAGAGGAACTCAGAAGCACTCTTATTAAAGTGATCATTATTCTCATCGTCGCCTTCTTCTTTTGCTACGGCTATGGCGAATATATCTCTGAATTTCTTTTGCGCCCTTTACGTGGCGTACTCGGCAGTGATCAAGAGCTTGGCCAAAAAATGGGCAAGATTGTTTATCTTGGTCTTTTGGATAAGGTGATGTCTCAACTTCAGGTGGCCTTTTGGTCTTCTATCATCTTGAGCTCCCCCCTATGGTTTTATCAAGTTTGGAAATTCGTAAAGCCCGGTCTGCACGATTATGAAATTAAGGCCGTACGACCATTTCTTGTGATTGGCTTTCTCTTCTTTTGGTTGGGAGTTTCTTTTGGTTACTTTTTGGTTTTTCCTCTGACCTTTGAAACTCTCATGGGTTTTGGTGTTCAAAATGTAGAGGCGACCATCAGCCTAAAGTACTACTTGGTCTTGGCCAGTAAGGTTTTGGTCTTTCTTGGTATAGTTTTTCAGTTGCCCAATATTTTGCTCATTTTGGGTTTTATGGGCCTGGTCACCAAATACAGCTTGAGAAATATGAGGCGCTATATTTATGTGGCCTTTGCTGTGGTTTCAGCGATGCTGACACCGCCAGATCCCTACACTATGTTGGGTCTTTGGGTTCCCTTAGTTCTTCTTTTTGAGGTGGGTATTTTGGCCGTGGCGGTTATCGTTCATCCTTACCTCGCGAGGCAACACTCTTAGATCCTGAAGGTTTTGTTCATGAAAAGATCATGTCAGCTCTTTATGTTTATTTTAGGTCTGTGGCTAGGCCTCACTTGTTTTTTGGACTTCTTTGCGGTCCCGACGATTTTTCGAACCCTCACGTC
>JAUIBX010000258.1 GCA_030427595.1 Bacteriovoracia bacterium
TTAAGGCCTCACGGATTTGACCTTCAAGAGTCACGAGGTTCATCTGTTGACCTAGACGCTTTTCCGTCTTTGTTGAATTTTGCATCAATTGGGTCACACCCAATGACAACACCCCTAACATCCCGGCGGCGACAAGAATTTCAGCAAGGGAAAATCCGCGCTCGTCTTTGAGTAGGGGGATGAGAGGCTTGAGGGCTCTTGAAGAGTTAAAGGTTCGATTTAAAAACGTCTTAAAGTTTAGGCGTTCCACGGTTGCGTCCTTCTTAAAATAGTCCAAAAAATGAATACAGTTCTCCTATCGGTTATTTTAAAACAGGTCTGTGATTTCAGTGATTTTTCTCAGGATTAGGACATAAGTGCCTAATATTGCCTGAGTTTGACGTCCAAAAGTGAAGATATCTCAATATTTGGAAGGTCACAGCTGCCTTCTATAAGTGGCACAGGGATGGAATGGATAAGATTAGGTGCATTTTGTTAACAAAAAGGCTTTATCGCTTATCTGGGCCCGATATACTCTCTTTGCGATAATTTTTGAGTTTGTCTTCAAAATATTCTTTCTGATAGGGATCGATCTCTTTGAGTTCCTCAAGGTAGTGGATGGCCTTTTTGTAGTTTCCTTCACTTGCGTAGTAAGACTCCAAATCTTTTAAGGCAGCGATAGCAAAATCTTCTCTAAAAGAAGCAATCTTATTTTTCATTTGCAGGAGTTTCTTATGCTCCTTTTCACTAACCTTGAGGAGAAGACCTTGATTGATAAGATTGAGGGCCAATTTAAATTGGTGCTCCCGTAAATAGAGATTGGCCAAGAGAATAATGGAGTCTCTTGTCGGCGGCATGGGGTTGTTAAAAAGGTATTCAACTAAGAACTGATCACTTTCTTTTGAAGGGTGTTCTTGATTGAGAAAGAGAAAAGATTTGAGAGCACTTGGAGAATTGGGGCTGGCCGCCAGTGCCTCCTTGAAAGACGCACGGGCCTGATTAAAATTTTCTTCTCTCGCGTAATCATTACCAAGGGCAACTAACATGGGCTCTCTTAGCTCTAAAAGATTTTGAGAGGACTTAAGAAGATTCTTAGGTTCCTTCCATTTGTAAATTTGAACCAAAGATATACAGGGAAGGAGAAGCCATATGAAGGTTATTGGAAACCATGGGCTAAGTCTTTCAAATCTCTTCTTGGCCCATGAAAGAACATTCTGAGTAAAAGCTCCCACAAAAAGGGCATAGGGAGCGAGAGGAAAGTTGAGGTAGCGATCACTCACTACTGAGATGTTATTAAAATCATGTAAGATGATCCCTGAGTGGGGAGTTAGGCACATAAAGAATGCCCCCAGTAAAAGGCCCATGGTGCGAGTTCTTTCTTTGAGAGTAAGCGCCACACAAGTGAGAATTGCAAAAGGTCCCAAGGTTAGGAGAGCCGATAATTGTGATGTTTCTTCAAGGTAGCTTATAGAAAGAGGATTGATTTGATAGTCAAATGTCAGGTTAAAGGGAAAAATCAGGTTGAGAATATAAGAACTCACAGCTGTGATGATGATCTTTACTCTCAATGTCCACGGAAGGTCACCATAGTAGGTCGTTAAAACTTCTCTTTCATGACTAAAGAAAATAACTGTCGCCCCTATGAGAAAGAAGAGGGCGAACGTGAGAAGTTCCCTTGAGAGGCGCCCTTTCTTTAAAAAAATAAGGGTATAAGCGAAGAGAAAGCTTGGAGCTGTCGTAGGGTTTGAAAGTAAACTTAAAAAATAACAACCCCATGCCGGAGCAAATCGTTTAAAGGAGTCTTTCGATTGATTTTTTTGGCCTTCCTCAAAAGTTTTGGTGAGAGATTCTTCTAGAAGCAGATAGACGCTTAGTAAGGCGAAGAAGGTGGCCATTAAGGTTCTTAAGGAGGACACCCAGATTACCGCTTCCACTTGGGTGGGGTGAAAAAGGTAAAAAAGAGCGATAAACCAAGAAGCTTCAAAGCCCTTAGTATCATCTTTAGGTTTTTCAAAAAAGATTTTGGCAATTTTAAAGAGAATATAGGTGTTAGCCGCATGTAGTATTAGGTTAATAAGGCGAAATAACTCTGGTGTGTTGGCATTTAAAGTAGAAATCAAGCGCCAAAAGAGAAAGGGCAGCGGAGTTAAAGAGTTCTTAAGGTAGTAGAGAAGGCCCTCTAAGAGAGGTCCTTTCATAAGAGCGTTGCCAAAGATATGAAAGTTATCGTCGAAAATAAAGGGGACAAAGGTCAGGGCCTGACCAAAAATAAAGAAGGCCAAGGCAAAGAAAATAAAGAAGGGGTGATACCAAATTGTCGAAGAAAATTTTATCGGCCAAGGATTACGGTCCTTCTTTAGATTATGGGAATGGGGGTCCGTTTGAGGAGAGGCTATTTCTTACCTCCCTTAGATATATTCATTTGATAGTCGACTGCTTCAAAGAGATTAGCCCCTTCTAGGTCTAAAACCCTGCCATTGAGAAAGGCCGTTGGAGAACCAAGGCTTGGGAGGAAGTCCAGTTTCCTCTTGGCCTTCACCAGCTCCACGAGTAGGGGGTTCTTTTCGTTGAGGTCATTAGCACAGGCCACAGTCTGATTGTAGTTGTCTTTGGTAAGTTGTAAGTTTTGAAGTAATCCTTCAAAGAACTGCCTTGCTTTTTTGATGTCATCATTTTTCATTCCTGCGATTTCATCGCTAGCATTCATGGCAATAGAGTGATAGCGCCAAAAAGTCTTATCCCCAGCAAACTTCCTTAGGCAAAAGGCCCCCAAGTTGAGGTAAGAGTAAGTGTCAATGTCATTTCCCGTCCAAGGAACAAAGGTCACACGAAGGTTTTTAAGACCAAACTTTTGTATGACGAGACCTAAGTTATTAGTAAATTGAGAACAGCGTTGACAGCCATAATAACCGATCCAGATGAGGTGATGGGGAGCATCGGGAGAGCCATAGCTTGGGGCGTAGCCCGGAGTAATTAACCATTCCTCTTTCACATGGGGAGCCGCAGGCATTACCACTTTATATCCCTTATAAATTTCGGCCATAACATTAATGAGATAATCGTAAGCATCTTGGGCCACCAGCTCTGCTTTGATTTGCTGTTTGATATTGATGGGATCATGACCTTTGGGTAAGCGACTAAGATTTTTCTCGTACAACTCTTCCACCTTAGCGTCACCAACGCGCGCGCTACTAATTTCAACTAAGGAAGGCAGCTTATTCACATCAACCTTATTCACATCCTTTTCTTCTTTAGCGGCCTTATGAAAACGAACAAGAAAGTTCTTGAGAATAGTTTGAATTTTAAGGTGAGAAACGAGCTGTTCTCTGACAATTTGTTGTTGAACATCTTCAGGTAACCATTTCATACGAAACCAGCGCCCATCATATTCCAAAACTTTTGTCTCTCGTGACAAAGGCGCAAGAGACTCTGTATCTACGCTAGTTTTCTTAGAGAGAAAGACGTTTTCACTTTCAGATTCTCTATTAACGCTTAAGAAAATAAAGTAACCAAGGGAGATCGCTACAATGATGCCGCTGACAATAAGGTTTTCTTTTTTCATGGGTTCCCCGAAATACTTTCAACTATTTTTAAAGACTATGATCATTTTAAGGGCTACTAATTCGAAGCGTAATACGCGGAAAAATAATCACACTTTCAAGAGGTTAGGGTTTTTTGCAGATGGAAAAGGTCTGAACTTTAGAGGAGATTTTGAAAGGTTTTACTCAGGTAATCTTCCACTTCATTCACAGGCATATTCCAGGCATCGGCCAATTGCTGGTAGCGAGTACTGATCGCAAGCAATTCATCATCTGTTTCGAGAAGGACTCGTTCCTTAGGTAAGAGGGGAAGGGAGTTTTCTTTAAAAGTTGAGCGTTCTAGTGCTCTACCCAAAGAGAATTTAACCTGATTTAACTTAAGGAGCTGGGAAGTGATATCTGCATTGGCACCATAGTCATGAAAAAGTATTGTCCCACAATACTTTGATTCTTTCAGGGTTTTGATCATTTCAGGGTAGGCACGCACACAGTGAAGAACGACATGAGAAACTTTGTTTTCGTGAGCAAAATCGAGTTGTTCCTTTAAGAGCTCCCATTGAATAGCAAAGTCGGCTCCCTTAAGTCGATCTAGACCACACTCACCAAGTCCAAGGCATTGGGGATGCTGCAGATGTTTTTTGAGAAAGCTGAAGGCCCTCTTCTTTGATTCTTGACCTTCAGGTAGGAACCAAGGGTGAAGGCCCACAAAGAAGTAGTCATAAGCAGAGGAAGGTGGCAGTTCTTCACGAAAGTTGGCGTGGCAGTAGACGAGAAGAGTCTCTTCACTCGATTTTTCTTTTTGTTGATGAGTATGAAAGTCAATTTTCATTTTGAAAGGAGAAGGTCGATGGCCACTTTGGCAGCGGCAAAGCCAAAACTTCCGGTACCAAAGCTTGCTGTCCCCATGCCTGTTGCGCAATCAAGCTTGGCCTGACTCTTATCTTTAAGGTCTTTCTTAAAGCAGGTA